>JBJTBP010000092.1:0-11987 GCA_046091385.1 Solirubrobacterales bacterium
GTTGTTGTAATTCTTCCGCTGGTTACCCTCCTCGCCATTCACCGACTCGGTGAAGTACTCAAAGGTTCCGGAGTCAGTTCCCGGACCAAACAGGGTCAGTTCGGCGTCGTACGACGGGCTGACACCCTTGATCTCGTTCCAATTGGTCAGGGTGGAGCCGTCCTCACAGATCGAGGAGAGCAGATCGACGGTCAGGCACTTGACCGGTTTCTCCGGATTCACCACCACCGAGAGCCCGTCGAATGCGACCTGGATCTCTTCCCAATTGACTCCGCCTTCCTTTCAGAGCTTCGTCTGCTCACCGTCGATCGGTGAGGAGGCATCGTTGGCGTCGGTTTCGCCGGCGCAGAACTTCTCGAATCCTCCGCCGGTACCCGAAGTACCGACCGTGACCTTCACATCCGGGTTCTCGGACTGAAAGCCCTCGGCAACTGCTTCGGTCAATGGGGCCAGGGTGCTCGAGCCATCGATCCGGATGTTCCCGGAAAGGTTGCTGGACGAGCCGCTGTCGCTGCTCCCACCGCAGGCAGCCACCGCGAGCGCTAGAAACGCTGCCGCGGCGACACCGGCCGGGATCTTGTACTTGGCGTTGTGCAACTGATTCTCCTTTTTTCTCTCGTCGGAGGGGATTGGAGGCTTGCCTTGGGGGGTCGCCTCTACCTTCATTGGTTCTCCGGCCGGGCGTCGCCGGAATTGATTCCGGCCGAGTCCCTTTTCGGAGGCCTCTTGATTTCCTAGATTGGCACTCGACCTACGAGAGCCTGTGACCAACCTGTGACCCTGATGTAAACAAGGTGTGAACCACTCGATCCAAAGGGCCCCGGCGTAGCAGTCCCCCATCCGAGGGGCCTAGCGATGGGGCGCGGGGAGGCCGTCACAGGCCTCTACTTACGGGGTTACGGTCTGGCTTCGGCGGGAACCGACTCAGGCCGCTCGGGATCGGCAGCCCCCGTGTCGGCCAATGCCTGATCGATCTCGGCCATGTGCTCCGGGGCAAAGCGGTAGCCGACCCCGAAGTGGGTGTGGATGTACCGAAATCCAGGGGAGCGCTTTTCGAGCTTGTGCCTGAGCTTGCGGACGAAGACGTCGACCGAACGATCTCCGTGGGCCATCGCATAGCCCCAGACCTCCTGGTAGATCGTTTCCCGCTCCAGCACGTTCCCTTCCCGGCCTGCGAGTAGGGCCAGCAGCTCGAACTCGCGTCGAGTAAGGCCAACGCTCTCACCACCGACGAAAGCCTGGAATTGGTCGGGGCGGATCTCTACTTCTCCGACCAGGGTGGGTGCCTCCTGGGAAGAGCCGCTACCCGTTCGGCGACGGCGGACCACGGCTTCGATCCGGGCGATCACCTCTTCGGGGTGACAGGGCTTGTTGATCCAGTCGTCGGCCCCGATCCTGAGTCCCCGGACGCGTTGGGAGACAGTTCCCTCGTTCATCGTCACGATCACTCCGAGATCGGGGAGCATCCCGCAGATGCGTTCTAGATAAGTCCAGCCCTCCTGACCCATGACGGAGAGGTCGACCAGGACCGCGTTGACCTTCATCGCGACGAGCTCGTCGCCCGGGACAGCGGAGGCCATGACCCGGTACTGCCAGTCGGCCGAGTCCATCCGGTTGGTCAGGACCCGGACGAAGCCGGAGTCGGTGTCGATGATGGCGACCCTCATGGGAGGTCTTCCTTCACTCATCCGGGCGGAGTGTAGAGGGATCGAACGACGGGGCAAAGGTAGCTGAGATCCCTTAACAGCCTTTTCACACGAGCCCCGCAAACTGCGGAATCAAGAAGGACGGTCCAGAGCCCGGCTTTGCTCTGACGCCCGCTCTCATCAGGTTTCGGATACGGCACATCACCCCCCTGCGCTACCGTTCACGGAGATGAGCCTCACCGTTTCGCGAAAGCTCTTCCTCGGACTGGTGGCCCTCGCCCTGGTGCTTGCGGCCTCCGCCCTACTCATCCCGCCGGATGCCTTCGCCGAGGGCGACGGAGGAGTCGGCACCGCCGGGAGGATCACCGACAAGTACATAACCTTCTTCTGCTTCGGTGTGATCGCCTTCTTCGCGATCTTCGTCACCGTGATGTCGCTGATCCAGGGCCGTCTCGACGCCCGCAAGGAACAGCGGCGCCACGACCTGGACCGCTTCAACACCTGATCACTCCCCAGGGTCGCCCAGGGTCCCGACCTTTCAGCCTGCCCCGGCAGCCGCCTCCATCGCCGCCAGCCGCTCGGCCCACTCGGCCTCCTCGGGTTCCGGGACGGTCGGTCTCCCCTCGGATTGATCGGGCGGTGCCGACGGGTCGCCGAGGGACCTGAGGATCGCCCGGTCCAGCGAGGGCAGCGTCTCGGGGTTGTAACCGCCCTCATGGATCGCGACCACCCCGGCCCCCAGTGAATCACCAAGGGTCCTGACCAGGCCGGCCATCCTGCTGAAGCCATCGATGGTAAAGCCCTGGTCCGAGAGCCCGTCCGGGTTGGGGCCGTCCTGACCTGCCGAGATCTGGATGAGGCCCGGGCCGAACGACTCGATCGCCGGCAGGGCGACCAGATCCACGGCCTCGACCCAGTGGCGGTCCCCGGCACCCGGGGGCATCGGGAGGTTGAGCGTCGTTCCCCTCCCGTCGCCACTCCCTCGCTCGTCGAGCCAGCCGGTGCCGGGATAGAGCGGCCACTGGTGGAGCGAGAGGAACAGGACCGAGGGATCCTCACGGAAGACGTCCTGGGTCCCGTTCCCGTGGTGGACGTCCCAGTCGAGGATCGCCACCCGCTCGATTCCCAGGGAAGACCGTGCGTGGCGGGCCGCGACGGCCACGTTGTTGATCAGGCAGAAACCCATCGCGCGGTCGGGGGTCGCGTGGTGGCCCGGGGGCCTGACCAGCGCAAAGGAGGCCGGTGCCCGCCCCGAACTGACCATCTCGACCGCCTCGATCGCTCCGCCGGCCGCCTCGAGCGCCACCTCGTAGCTGGCGGGTGAGACGCAGGTATCGGCATCGATCCAGCCTCCACCCCGTTCCGCGAGGTCACGGATCGCCTCGACGTGGGCCGGTGCGTGCACCGCCTCGATCGCCTCGACGGAGGCGGCCGTGGCCTCGCCGACCGGCCGCGAGGAGAGCTCGCCAGCCGCCTCAAGCCCCGCCACGACCTCCTCGATCCGAGTCGCGTTCTCGGGGTGGCTGCCGGTGTCGTGGCGCTCCTGTCCCACCTGGATCACCACACCGGCTCCGGACGAAGCTCCGCTCACTGGGGCATCCGAAAACCCGAGAGAAGCCGTTTCTCGGCCTCGCCTTCCACCTCGGCGACGACCTCGAGTTGGTCGGCGATCGGAGTGCCCTTGATCTTGGTCGAAAGAAGATCATCGACCTGAAAAATCCCGGCTGAGTTGTTCAGATCGATCTCGATCCGCACCGGACGGTCCTCGCCTGGACCGAGGGTCACCTCGTCGACCGCCGCGGCAGAGATCGAGTGGATCCCTTCCTTCCCCGCTTCCATCGGGAGTCGGGTGCGACCTTCGGCCATATCGAGGGCGTCAGCCACCCGGACCACTCCCGCCTCCACGGTCATCGGGTCACCTTTGCGGCGGTGGCCAATGATCGTGTGCAAGATCTCCGAGATGACGACCGAGCGGGCCGGCTCGGGATAGACCTCTTCAAGCAGGCGGTCGAGGGCTGACTGGGCCAGGAAGAGGGAGTACTCCTCGTGGTCGGTTCGGTGAACTGACATCCCGACGTCATGGAAGAGCGCTCCCGCGGCTACGACCACCTCGGCATCCCGGCGTCCCATTCCGTGCTCGGTCACCATTGTCGGCTGGACTCCACCCTTGACGAGCAATCGAAGGATCTTCAGGGCGATGTTCAAGACGATCTGGACGTGCACCCTGGAATGGTCGGACATCCCCAGGCGCTCCGAGGTCACCTGTGCCATGTACCACCAGGCCTTGACCTGGGGGTCCGAATTCACTGCTTCCAGGAAGCGCTCCAGCCTGGGATTTCCGCGGATCGGCGCGTGCACTTCGAGCCCATCGATTTGATCGAGCCCGCCCATCTGTCCTGCCGTTCCTTCTTCCTCCGGGGAACTCACCGAACTCCGGTGGCAGAAAGGGAAAGCATGAGACCGGCCGGGTCTGGATCGAGCGGGACGAGATCGGCCCCGAAGGTGCCGACGGCCGCCAGCTGGGCAACCAGGGCAAGCGGGAAGAGGCGAGCCAGCCGGGGGCCGAGGCCGACGGTCGCACCGAGCTGATCGGCAGTCATCCCGACCAGATCGTCCAGCGTTCCCGAGAGCGACTCCCGATCGACTCGCTCGCCAGAAGCGATCCGGGTCGCCTGTGAGAAGTCGGAGACCGAGACCAGCAGGTCTATCCCGGGAGCCGAGAAGCTGCCGAGTGCCCGCTCGACCGCCGAACGGGCTGCGGCGAGCTGTGGGGGTTCAGGGGGGTCGGAGAACCTGGCTCGCTCAGCGAGTCGGGCAAGACCGACCGGCCGTGAACCGACCCAGGACGGCCTCTCCCCTGGTCGCCCGACCGCCAGGCCGACCGAGTGATCGCCGATACCGAGAACCCCGCAGGTGGTGGATTCCACAACGGGAACTACGTCGCGGTGGAGTGAGGCAGTGGAAGCGATGAAGGAGGCCGCGATCGCCGCCCCTCCCCCGGTGAACTCCAGATCACCGGTGCCGAGCTTCCTCGAACCGATCTTCAGGCGGCTGGCGAGTCGCGTCCCTTTCAGTTCCGGCGCGGCGAGGAAGTCGACCACCTCGGCCCCCGCCATCCGCGCCGCCTCGACCCCCTCGGCGACCGCGGTCTCGGCCTCATCCGGATCGCCGGCGAGAGTCGCGACCTCCCGGAAGCCGGCAGTCACGGTTCCGGGCTGGGCCCGGTCGGACGTGACCACCGAGTAACGGACGGACGAGGCAGTTATCTGGACTGCTCCACGAAGCACGGCCCGGGATCTTCCCACCTTCCGGGGTTTTCCGCCAGGGGTGCGTTTCGCTCAGGCGCCGCAGACCGGCCACTGGCCCGGTCCGGAGCGTGCCAGGAGGAGCCCGGCCCGGTAGTCCTGCTCTACCTCGGGCGCCTCGGACGGCAGACCCTTGCCCCCGACCGAGCGCCACGTCCCCGGGTGGAACTGGTACTTGCCGTGGTAGAGGCCGGTCGAGGAGACGGCCCTGGGGTCGCCCCCGGACTCGCACTCGGCGATCTGCTCCAGGCGCTCGATCGTCACCCCTGCGGGTAACGGCCTGAACCGGTCGATCAACCGGAGCCTCCGCTGCTCCTTCCGGTGCTCCCTGGTATCCGCCTCGAGGTTCCTCACGGCGGCCTCGACCTCCTCCGGTCGGCCGGGGAAGAGGAGCGAGCCGGGGGTCACCTCGGCCTGACCGGTCACCGCCGTGGCCTCGGAGCCATCCTCGGGCAGCAGCACGTTGCCGGCGGCGATCGCCAGGGCGAGAACCATGAGGAAGGCGAGGGCTGTCCAGTTGCCGAATATCGTTGATCCCGGAATGTCGGGCACCGAAGAGAAGGTCAGGTTAGCCGCCGTCGGGGCGAGTGGGAAGGCCGGATGCGGCTGGACCTGATCAGGACGTCGTTCCCCGATGATCCGGCCGCCGGGCCCGCCCTGGCCCGGCTGCTGCTCGAGCAGGTCGCGAGCGGGCGGCGCGGCCCGACCCTTCGGATCGCCCGGACCGGGCCGGCGGTGGCCTTCGGCCGGAGAGACAGGGTGAGTCCCGGCTATCGGGAGGCGGCCACGATCGCAGCCGAGATGGGCTATCCGGGAATCGAACGGATCTCGGGCGGCAGGGCCACCGCCTACGTCGGCGAGACCCTCGTCCTCGGACTGACCCTTCCCGACCGGGAACCGGCCCGCCGTACTGGCCAGCGAGGCGATCTGGTCGCCGGGACGATCCTCTCTGCCCTGGGGAGACTCGGCCTCGACGCTTCGGTTGGGCGCCTTCCCGGCGAGTACTGCCCCGGCGACCACTCGATCATCCTCGATCGGGAGGTCAAGGTCGCCGGGCTGGGCCAGAGGATGGTCTCCCGGGCGGCCCACGTCGGCGTGGTGATGACGGTCTCGGGGGCGGCCGAGCTTCGTGAGTTACTGGTCCCGGTATACGGAGCCCTTGGCCTGGAACTCGACCCGGACACCTCCGGTGCACTCGACGCCGGGGTTGAAAGACTGGCAATGGAAGACGTGGAACAGGCACTGGTCGCGGCCTTCGGAGGGGAGGCAGACCTCCTCGAGACCGAACTCGACCCCCGTACGGAGGACGCCGCGAGGGGCTCGGCGGCGAGCTTTCGCTCTTTCCCGGCCCCCTCCCTCACTCCCGATACCGACGAGGGCGATTAGGCTCCGATCATGCCGAGCGAACATGGCCAGGGCGGAACCAGCGGTTCCGGAGTCCCCCCGGGCGACTCCTTTGCCGAGAGGATCGTCAGTGGGGGAAGCCGGGGTGCCCGAAGGATCGCCGGTGTTACCGGCATTGACCAGGTAATCGAGGATGCGATCGTCCGGGCGGTCGAGAGCGAGACCACCGAACGGGCGCTGGCCCGGATCATCAACGGGCCGAGCGTCACCCAGGCGGTCGACGAGGCGCTGGCGAGCCAGCGGGTGGAAGAGGCGGTCATCGAGACGGTGGACAGCGAGATGGTCGACCGGGTCTGGGCCAGGGTCCTCCAGAGCGACGAGACCGAGCTCCTGATCAAGCGGATCGCCGAGTCGCCGGAGATCCGCGACGCGATCGCCTCCCAGGGGGTCGGTCTGATCACCGACATCGGGATCGAAATAAGAGCCGTGACGGCAAGGCTCGACGACTGGGTCGAGCGGCGCCTCGCGAAAGTCCTCAGGCGGGATCCAAGGGCCGAGGAGACCTCGAGGGCGGGCTTCTTCACCCGTGCCCTCGCGATCGGGATCGACGCCCTGATCATCAACTTCCTACTCGCCTTTACGATCGCCCTCTTCCAGGCAGTGACCAGCGCGCTTGCCCTCGACTTCAAGGGCCTCGGCTTCGAATCGATCACGATTACCGGGATCCTCTGGTTTCTAGGGTCTTCGGTCTACCTCTTCAGCTTCTGGAACCTGGCCGGCCAGACCCCGGCGATGCGCTTCCTCAGCATTCGGGTGGAGAAGGATGGCGACTGGCGCCTCAGCGCCAGGACCGCCTTCAAGCGACTGGTCGGGTTCTGGCTGGCAGCGATCCCGTTCGGTCTCGGCTTCCTTGGAGCGCTGATAAAGCCCGACCGCCGGGCCTTCGACGATGTCCTGGCCGATACCGCCGTCTTCTTCGTCGACCCGGTGCTGCCGGGGATGCCCCACGACCGGCTTCCCGAGGAGGCGAATACCCGGTACCGGCGCACTGCCGCCCAACGGGCGGCCCGGAGCGCCCAGGAACTGCCCTAAAGGCCCCATCCTCCCCATGGGAGGTGAAGTCGGCGGTAGAATCGGCTCGATGGCTCCGAAGCAGACGGAACCGATGGAGGAAGGCGAGGTCGACCACCCCTGCGTCGAGTGGAGCGAAGGGGTGGCCCGCTACCTGATCGCGATCAGCGATCTCTCGAAGGCTGAGGAGAAGCCGACCCAGGCCGAGCTTGCCCGGGTCCTCGATGTCTCCCAGCCATCCGTACTCGAGATGGTGAGGAAACTCCGGGGCATGGGCCTGGTCGAGGAGGAGAGCCTCGCCCTGACCTCCGAGGGCACCAGCGCGGCCCTGGTCCTCTCTTCACGGAGGAACGCGGCCCGGGACCTGACCCGGGAGGTTCTCGGGCTGGACCCGGACGAGGCCGGCCTGGAAGCCGAACACCTGGCCTCGAGCGCTTCCCCCACCCTGGGCCGCAAGCTCGTCGCCTGGCGCGCTTCCCGCTCCTGAGGATCGGACTGAACGACATCGGCCGCGAGTCGGCGCCCGCCGGCCCCCCCGGTTCGTTGTGAGACGATTCCGGCCCGGTCGAGCGGCCGCACCCCGGCTTGGCCCTACCGGTTAGGAGAGAAGCGATGGAAGCTGGCAAGTCCGAACCACAGATTCCCACTATCGGCCCGGACGGGATCTCCTGGGAGAACAAGATCCCGGTCCAGGAGGCCGTGCCCGGCGTCTCCCCCTTCCCCCCGATCGCCGACTACGGATTCCTCTCCGACGGCGAGGTTTCGGCGCTGGTCGCACCGAGCGGGAACGTCGAGTGGATGTGCATCCCCCGGTTCGACTCTCCGAGCGTGTTCGGCTCGATCCTCGATCGCGGTGCCGGCAACTTCCGGATCGGCCCGGCCGACATCCACGTCCCTGCCAGCCGCCGCTACATCCCCGGGACGATGGTCCTCGAGACCAGCTGGGGAACCCCAGACGGTTGGCTGCTGGTAAAGGACGTCCTGCTGATCGGACCGTGGCACCACGAGCGCGACCGCTCCCACACCCACCGAAGGGCCCCGACCGATTACGACGCCGACCACGTGCTGCTCCGCCTCGTCCGGTGCGTCCACGGCGAAGTCCAGCTGACCCTCGACTGCAAGCCGGTCTTCGACTACGGGCGGGCCCAGGCGAGCTGGGAGTACACCGGTGACGACTACCGGCAGGCGGTCGCGACCGCTCCCGACTCCGACCTGCGGCTGACCCTGACCACCGACCTCAACCTGGGCCGAGAGGGGCCCCGGACGACCGCCCGAACGATGATGAAGGAGGGTGACGAGCACTTCGTAGCCCTCTCCTGGAGCGAGCACGAACCGCCGACCGAGTACGGCGAAGCCCGGCGGCGGATGGTCTGGACCGCCCACCACTGGCAGAACTGGCTGGCCCGCGGCACCTTCCCCGACCACCCCTGGCGGAGCTACCTCGAGCGCTCGGCTTTGACCCTGAAGGGCCTCACCTACTCACCGACCGGAGCCCTGGTCGCCGCCGCGACCACCTCACTCCCCGAGACGCCCAGGGGCGAGCGGAACTGGGACTACCGCTACTCCTGGATCAGGGACTCCACATTCACCCTCTGGGGGCTCTACACGCTGGGCTTCGACTGGGAGGCAAACGACTTCTTCTACTTCCTCGCCGACGTAACTCGTGACACCGACGACCTGCAGGTGATGTACGGGGTGACCGGAGAGAAACGACTCGACGAGGAGATCCTGACCCACCTCGAGGGATACGGCGGGGCAACGCCCGTCCGGGTCGGAAACGCCGCCTACAACCAGGACCAGCACGACGTCTGGGGGGCAGTACTCGACTCCTTCTACCTCCACACCAAGTCGAGGGACTCGATGCCGGAAGAGATCTGGCCGATCCTCAAGCGGCAGGTGGACGCTGCGACCGAGAAGTGGCGAAACCCCGACCGGGGGATCTGGGAGGTCCGGGGCGAGCCGCAGCACTTCACCTCGTCGAAGGTGATGTGCTGGGTCGCGCTCGACCGTGGGGCGAGACTCGCCCGGCTGCGGGAGGAGTTCGACCTGGCTGAGCAGTGGCAGAAGGAGGCCGACACCATCCACGCCGACGTCTGTGCCAACGCGGTCGACGACCGGGGGGTGTTCACCCAGCACTACGAGACCGACGCCCTCGACGCCTCCTGCCTGCTGCTGCCGCTGCTCAGGTTCCTGCCGCCTGATGACCCGAGGATCGTGCGGACGGTGCTGGCGATCGCCGACGAACTGACCGTAGATGGCCTGGTCCGCCGTTACCTGGTCGACGAGACCGACGACGGCCTCTCCGGGGAGGAGGGCACCTTCACGATCTGCTCGTTCTGGCTGGTCAGCGCCCTGATCGAGGTCGGTGAGTTCGAGCGGGGCAGGGAGCTCTGCGAGCGGATCCTCAGCCTCGCCAGCCCGCTCCAGCTCTACGCCGAGGAACTCGACCCGAGGTCGGGACGACACCTCGGCAACTTCCCCCAGGCCTTCACCCATCTGGCCCTGATCAACGCCGTGATGCACGTGATCCGGGCCGAGCAGGAAGCAGCTGCCTCCTAGGTCTGCACCGGGGGCGCCCGGTGACGGCCTGCCGATTTCAGGAGCACCGGACCGAAACATCTACGTCCATCCCGGTGTTACCTTGAGCACTATGAAGACTCGTGCAATCGCCACCATCGCCCCGTTGATCGCGCTCGGCCTCGTTGCCGTAGCCCCGAACCCCGCCCAGGGGGCCATCCCGAACATCAAGGACACGGCCCAGTGGAGAAACCTCAACTCTTACGTGAACACGTTGGAGGGAAAGAGGAATACTCCGGCAACCCCGGCCCAGAAAGAGTCTTTCCAGCAGCGCCTCAACACCAAGCAGTCGGCTGCCAACTCAAAGGTTGCTTCGCTCTATGGCCAGCGCCTGAAACAGATCACCAATCGCGACACGGCCGAGGAGCGGCGTCAGGTCAACCGCCTGCTCAAGGCCTCCCAGCAAAGGGTGGATGCGCTCCAGGCCCAGCGGGCCAACCGGATCGGCATCGCCAAGGAGACCTTTGCCAGTCAGGTGGCAAGGATCAAGGGTCGCTTCGCAGCGAGCATCGATCGGGACAATCGGCAGCTGACCACGCTCCGGAAGCGTCTCGCAAAGACATCCGACCCGGTCCGCAGGCAGCTGATCCTCAACAGCATCGACACGGTCGAGAACGAGCTCAGCCAGCTGAGGGCCGCGCAGCGCAAGAGCATCAACGCTGCGACTGACGACCACAGGACGAGGATCGCCGGCATCAGGTCCAAGTACTCCGCCAGGATCAAGGACACACGGGCCTACTACCAGCGCCAGATCGACGTCGTCCAGAACTCCTGGAAGGTCAAGTACGCCGATAACGTTGCCCAGCTCAAGTCGAAGCGGACCAGGGAATACGGCTTCGTCGGCAACTGCAAGTCGCGCGGCGAGGGCTACATCAACCAGATGCCCCCGCTGGTCCAGCGCTGATCCCCCAAGCCCGATAGCACCTTTGGAAACGCCCCGGCCTGAACGCCGGGGCGTTTCTCTTTCTGCAAGAGGGGGGCTGCTCCGCCGCCCCCGGTGCGACCCGCCCCGGCTCCTGTAACGTGCTGGACCTTCCCGATCCGGAAAGGGGTTCGGGAAAGCCCTGAAGATGAGCGCAGACGCCTGGATAACGGCGGCGACCGTGGTCGTCATGTTCGCCGCACTTGCTTCCGAGCGGGTTCCGCCCGCGGCCTCGGTCCTGACCGCGACGATCTTCCTGCTCGTGGTGGGCGTGATCGATGAGGCGGCCGCCCTCTCGGGTTTTGCAAACGCCGCTCCGTGGACGGTCGCCGCCCTCTACGTGCTCGCCTTCGCCGGGGACCGGACGGGCCTGATGGGGCCCCTGGTCAATCGGCTGCTCGGCAAGGGTGAGCAGGTGACCACGGCTTCGACCGCCCGGATCCTCCTCCCCACGGCCGGGATCTCCGCCTTCATCAACAACACCCCACTGGTCGCGATGCTGATCGGCCAGGTCACCTCCTGGTGCAACCGGCGCGGAGTCTCCCCATCGAAGCTCCTCCTGCCGATCTCATATGCGGCGATCCTCGGCGGCATCCTCACGGTAATCGGCACCTCCACCAACCTGACCGCCTCCGGCCTCCTCCAGGAGAACGGCGAGGCCCCGATCGGGCTGTTCGAGATCACCAAGGTCAGCCTGATCCCGGCAATCGCCGGCCTGATCGTCCTGATCTTCATCGTGCCCCGGCTGCTGCCTGAGCGGAAGGGGGCACTGGAGGAGTTCACCGAGGACCTCAACGAATTCGCTGCCCAGATGAAGGTCGTTGCGGGCGGCCCGCTCGACGGAGTGACCGTGGCCGACGCAGGGCTGAGGAACCTGAAGGGGATCTACCTGGTCGAACTCGAGCGGGATGGCCACATGTTCCCGGCCGTCTCCCCCAGTCGGGTCTTGAGGGGTGGGGACCGACTCACCTTCGTCGGGGAGTCCTCCCAGGTGGTCGACTTCCAGAGGGTGACCAAGGGACTGGAGTCGGCCGAGTCCGAGCATCTGCTCGAGGTCGACAGCCCCGAGCACACCTTCTACGAGGCGGTGGTCGGGCCGGACTCCCGGCTGGTCGGCCAGAC
>JBJTBP010000093.1:0-48924 GCA_046091385.1 Solirubrobacterales bacterium
GGGGGAGAGCAGGGCGATCGAGGCCGCCAAGGCGGCGATCCCCTCGCCGCTGATCGAGGAGTCGATCTCGGGGGCGACCGGGATGCTGCTCAACATCACTGGCCCCGAGGACCTCGGACTGTTCGAGGTCAACGAGGCGGCCCAGCTGATCCAGGAGGAAGCCGATCGCGGCGCGACGATGATCTTCGGTTGCGTGGTCGACCGCTCGAGGGTCGAGGAGGTACGGGTCACGGGCAGCGCCACCGGCTTCGAAGGCTTCGAGCTGCTCGCCCGCTCCCCGGAGCGGGTACGGCGGCGTTACGAGAGCAAGAAGCGGGTGTCGGACGAGGAGCGCGACATCCGCGACCTCGAGGTCGGCGCCAGCGACATCGACGTTCCCTCCTTCCTCAAGGACTGAATCCCCGGCGGCAGTCGGCCGACTAGGATCGGCCGGTGACCGACCAGGGCGGAGAGCCCCGAAAGACTCCCCTCCACGCAGCCCACCTGGAAGCCGGGGCAAAGATGGTCCCGTTCGCCGAGTGGGAGATGCCGGTTCAGTACGACGGCATCCGGGAGGAACACGTCGCGGTCCGAACCCACGTCGGGATGTTCGACGTCTCCCATATGGGAAGGATCGAGGTCGAGGGTCCGGCCGCTGTCGACCTGCTGATGGCGACGCTTACCAATGATGCTTCTGCGATCCCGATCGACGGTGCCCAGTACACGCTGATGCTCGATGCCGACGGAGGGGTGATCGACGATTTGATCGCCTACCGGCTCGGCGAAGACCGCTTCCTGCTGGTCACCAACGCCGCCAACCACTCGGGAGACCTGGCGATCCTCGGTGCGGCAGCCCGGCAGCGCGATGCCTTCGTTCGGGACATCTCGGCCGACCTGGCGATGATCGCGGTCCAGGGACCGAACGCACGTGAGGTGGTCGGTTCGGTGCTCGGGGTCGGCCTGCCCGACCGAAACGGGATCCGGGTCGACCGGATCGGGGGGCGACCGGCCTTCATCTGTGGGACCGGCTACACCGGGGAGGACGGGGTCGAGCTCCTGGTCCAGCCCGAGGTTGCGATCCCGATCTGGAGCGTGCTGATCGATGCGGGGGTGGTTCCCTGTGGCCTCGGTGCACGCGACACGCTCCGACTCGAGGCCTGCTTCCACCTCCATGGCAATGACCTCGGTCCGGAGATCGACCCGATCACGGCCGGACTCGCCTGGGCCTGTCGTCCCGGTGGCGGCTACATGGGGGCCGACCGGGTCGAGACCCTGCTTCAGGAGGGACCGGGCCGAAAGCTGGTTCCGTTCCTGATCGAGGGGGAAGGGATTCCCCGCTCCGGCAACGAGGTACTCGACGGGGAGTCCTCAGTCGGAGTGGTCACCAGTGGCACGCTCTCCCCCTCGACCGGCAAGGGGATCGGGCTCGCGCTGGTGGAAGCGGAGCTCGCCGAGAAGGGCACTCCGCTAACGATCGATGTGCGGGGGAAGCGTCGGGCCGCACGCGTATCCTCGAAGCCCCTGTTTCCGTAGCATCTGTCGAGCACGGAAAGGGTTCGATCGATGGCAGAAGCCTCCTACCCGGAAGATCTCCGTTACCACCCCGAACACGACTGGGCCCGCATCGAGGGCGGTGAAGCCGTGCTCGGGATCACCTGGTACGCCCAGGACTCGCTTGGCGAAGTCGTCTTCTTCGATCCCCCGGACGTCGGAACCGAGGTGTCGAAGGACTCCCCTTACGCGGAGGTCGAGTCGGTCAAGGCCGTCTCGGACGTCATCGCACCGCTCTCGGGCGAGGTGACCGCGGTGAATGGCGACCTGGCCGACGCACCGGAGGCGATCAATGCCGACCCCTACGGTGCCGGCTGGATGGTCCGAATCCGGATGTCCGACCCGGCGGAAGCCGACGCCCTGATGGACGCCGCCGCCTACGGCGCGAGCCTGGAGGAGGCCTCCTGATGGCTGGCTATACGCCCTTGACCGACGGCGACCGGCAGCGGATGCTCGAGCTGCTCGGGCTGGGCAGCGAGGAGGAGCTGCTCGAGACGATCCCGGAGGAGTTGCGGCTGGACAGGCCGCTGGCGATGGACGACGGCCTCCCCGAGGCCGAGGTGTTCGAACGGCTAGCCGGCCTCGCCGGGGCCAACCGGCCACCGGATTCCGAGCCCTCCTTCCTGGGGGCCGGGATGTACGACCACTACGTACCGGCGATAGTCGACGCGATCACCTCGCGGTCGGAGTTCCTCACCCCGTACACCCCGTACCAGCCGGAGGTCTCCCAAGGGGGGCTCCAGGCGATGTTCGAGTTCCAGACAGCGATGTCGGAGCTGACCGGCCTTCCGGTGTCGAATGCGGGCCTCTACGAAGGCCCCTCGGCCGCAGCCGCGGCCGCCTACCTGGCGCTCGGGGCTACCGGACGCAGCAGGGTGCTCGTCTCGAGGGGACTCCACCCGCACGCCCGGGAAGTCCTGAAGACCCACGCCGCGGGATTCGGTTGCGAAGTGGTCGCGGTCGGCCTCGATGACGGCCTGACCGATCTGGGGGCGCTCGAGGAGGCGATCGACGGGGGGACGGCCGCGGTCATCCTCCAGAGCCCCAACTTCCTCGGTTCGATCGAGGATGTCGAAGCCCTCGCCGTCCCGGCCCGCGAGGCCGGGGCCCTGGTCGCCGTGTCGGTCGACCCGATGACCCTGGGAATCCTGAAGCCGCCGGGTGAGTGCGGGGCGGACATCGCCTTCGGTGAAGGGCAGCCCCTCGGGAATCGACTTGACTTCGGTGGCCCCTCCTTCGCTTTCTTCTGTGCAAAGGAAGAGCACCTTCGGAGGATGCCCGGCCGGATCGCCGGCGAGACCGAGGATGCAGACGGGCGGAGGGGGTTCGTCCTGGCGCTCCAGACCCGTGAACAGCACATCCGGCGGGAGAAGGCGACCAGCAACAGCTGTACCTCCCAGGCACTGAACGCCCTTGCCGCAACGATTCATCTCTCGTGGCTCGGTCGCTCCGGGATCGTCGAACTGGGCACGCTGCTCGCCCGAAGGACCGCAGCGGCTCGGGAACGGATTTCCGCCCTGCCGGGATTCGAGCTGCTCCACGACGCCCCGGTCGTCCGGGAGTTCGCCGTCCGCTCGACCGAGGTCCCGGTCGCCGAGCTGAGGGCCGGGGGCGACCCCTCGGCTCCGAGGCTCCGGGTCTACCCGCTTGGAAGGGACTACCCCGAGTACGAAGACTCCTTCCTGGTCGCCCTGACCGAGAAGAGGACTCCGGCCGACATCGATTGGCTGGTCTCCTCCCTCGAAGCCTCGGCTCAGCGGGCCAGGGGCTCCGAAGGTGGTGCCGGAGCGAGGGCGATCCCGGAACCGGCGATCCTCAGGAGGGCGTCGTGAACGGCCCCGGTCCCGCGACCGAGACGCCCCAGCAGGCCGACCGGGCGAAGACGATCTACGAGAAGTCGGCTCCCGGCCGGCGGGCGGCCCAGCTGCCGGAGGACGTCGGTGGACCCGCCCTCGACGAGTTGATCCCCTCAAGGCTCCTGCGCGAGGAACCGCCGGGTCTGCCAGAAGTTTCCGAGCCAGAGATCGTCCGTCATTACAACCGGCTCTCGCGACGGAACTACGACCTCGATACGGGCCTTTACCCACTCGGCTCCTGCACGATGAAGTACAACCCGCGCCTCAACGAGAGGGTGGCGGCACTACCCGGCCACGCCGGGCTCCATCCGGCCTCCGACAACGAGGAGGTCCAGGGGGCCCTCGAACTCATGTACCTGCTGGAAGGGGCGCTGGCCGAGGTCTGCGGCCTGCCCCACGTGAGCCTGCAGCCATCGGCCGGCTCCCAGGGCGAGCTGGCCGGACTGCTGCTCACCAGGGCCTACCACGACGACAGGGGACGCTCGCCCGGCAAGGTGCTCACCCCGGATACTGCCCACGGCACCAACCCGGCCTCGGTCGCGATGGCGGGGTACGAGGCGGTCAAGGTGGCGACGGATCCGAACGGAGGGGTCGACCTCGACGACCTCAAGGCGAAGCTGGACGACGACGTCGCCTGCCTGATGCTGACCAACCCGAACACGCTCGGGCTGTTCGACGAGAACATCGCCGAGATCGCCTCCCTGGTCCACGAAGTGGACGGGCTCCTCTACTACGACGGGGCCAACCTGAATGCGATCATGGGACTCGCACGGCCCGGTGACATGGGCTTCGACATCGTCCACGTCAACCTCCACAAGTCTTTCTCGCAGCCCCACGGTGGCGGCGGGCCCGGTTCCGGTCCGATTGCGGTCTCCGAGGCGGTCGAGCCGTTCCTCCCGGTCCCCCGGGTCGTCCGCTCGGGAAGCGACGAGGACCCGGTGTTCGAACTCGATTACGACCGGCCACCTTCGATCGGCCGGCTGAGGGGCTTCCAGGGCAACTTCGGGGTGTTCGTTCGCTCCTACGCCTACATCCTCAGCCTCGGAGGTGATGGCCTCAAGGAGGCCTCGACCAGGGCCGTCCTCAATGCGAACTACCTGAAAAGGCGGTTGGCGGACGGTCGGGCCGGCAAGTACCTGCCGATCGGCTTCGACCGACCCTGTATGCATGAATTCGTCCTCTCGGGAGCCCCGCTCAAGAAGGAGCTGGGCCTGAAGACGCTCGACCTCGCCAAGCGCCTGCTCGACCACGGCTTCCACCCGCCGACCGTCTACTTCCCCCAGCTGGTCGACGAGGCGGTGATGATCGAGCCGGTGGAGACCGAGTCGGTCGAGACCCTCGACGCCTTCGCCGACGCGATCGAGGAGATCCTCGAGGAGGCAGAGCGAGACCCCTCGATCGCGGCCGACGCCCCCTACACGACACCGGTTCGGCGCCTCGACGAGGTCCGGGCCACCCGCGAGCCGGTCCTCCGGCAGCCGGTCGGGTCGTCCGCCTGACCCGATCCCGGTGAGGATCTTCTCTGGCATCCAGCCGACTGGGGAGAAGCATCTCGGCAACTACATCGGGGCGATCAGGCAGTACGTCGAGGGACAGGACCGGGCCGATCCGGCGATCTACTGCATCGTCGATCTGCACGCGATAACCGTTCCGTTCGATCCGGCCGAGCTTCGGCAGAGGGTCTACGACACCGCCGCGGTTCTGCTCGCCTCCGGTCTCGAGCCAGACCGATGCGTCCTCTTCCGGCAGTCCGACGTCTACGAGCACACCGAGCTCTGCTGGCTGCTCTCGACCGTCTGTGCCCACGGGGACCTCAACCGGATGCACCAGTTCAAGGAGAAGTCGGCCCGGCAGCGGGAGCTGGTCTCGGCCGGCCTCTTCTTCTATCCGGTGCTCCAGGCTGCTGACGTGCTCGCCTACCGGGCCGACGAGGTACCGGTCGGGGAGGACCAGCGCCAGCACGTCGAGTTGATGAGGGAGCTCGCGAGGCGCTTCAACGAGAGGTTCGGCGAGGTCCTGGTCGAGCCCGAACTCAAGGTGCCGGAGGTCGCGGCCCGGGTGATGGACCTGCAGGAGCCAGAGCGAAAGATGTCGACCACCGTCGGGGCGGATTCGGGCCGGGTCTACCAGCTCGACGATCCCGGGGCGATCCGGAAGAAGTTCGGCTCGGCCGTGACCGATTCCGGACGTGAGGTCCGCAGGGACCCCGAGAAAGCCGGAATCACGAATCTGATCGGGATCATGGCGGTCGCCACGGGCAGGGGAGAGGAAGAGGTCGAGGCCGAGTTCGCCGACTCCGGTTACGGCGACTTCAAGAAGGCGGTGGGCGAGGCGGTTGCCGACTACCTTGCCCCGGTCAGGGAGGCCTATCCGGCAATCCGGGAGGACGAGGAGGGCCTCGAACGAGTCCTGGCCGGGGGAGCCGACAGGGCCCGCGAGATGGCCTCGGTGACCCTTGCCGATGCCCGCAGGGCGATGGGTCTCGGCCCGGCCTGAGCGGCGACCGATAGTCGCGCGGTCGGGGGCCGGCGACAGGCCAGTCGTTCGACCGGGTCCTTCTCTACGCTTGAGTTGTGGCAATCGGGTCCGGACTTGCCGACCTAGACCTCGATCTCGACGTCTTCGCGGGACCATTCGACCTGCTCCTGACGATCGTCCTGCGGGAGGAACTCGACCTGCTCGAGGTCGAGCTGGGAGAGGTCGTCTCGGCCTACGTCGAGAGCCTTTCCGAGCGGGGCGAGATCGACCTCGAGGCAACCACTGAGTTCCTGTTGCTGATCGCCTCCCTGCTCGAGCTGAAGTCCCGGCTGATGCTCCCCCAGGCCGACCCCGAACTGGAAGGGATGGAGCCCGAAGAGGCGGTCGAGGAGCTGATCGCCCGAATGCTCGAGTACAGGAAGTTCAAGGAGGCCTCGGCCGAACTGATCTCGATGCTCGATGCAGCAACACCCTTCCTCTACCGGAGTGCTCCGCTCCCGCCGGAGCTCCGGCGGGTCGCGGTGGAGGCGGCCACCCAGGCCTACGACCCGAGCATCCTCAGCTCGGCGATCGGGGATCTGCTGGCCCCACCGGAAGAGATCGAGATGCCCCGGATCCCCGTCGCGATCTCCCTGAGGCGAAGGGTCTCCGCCCTGCGGGCAGCCCTCGCGGCCCGAGCTTCACTCGACTTCGACGAGAGCTTCGGCTCAGAGGCCCGCGAGGTCCAGGCAGTCACCCTGCTGGCCCTGCTTCAGCTCCACGGGCAGGGAGAGGCAACCTGGAACCAGGAGGAAATCTGTGGACCGATCACGATCATCAGGTCTGGGGAGGGCGCCGGTGTCCCTGCCTGAGCCGCAACCCGTTGGAAGTACGGACCGGCCATCGGACCTCTCTGCCGACCTCGAGGCGCTGCTCTTTCTGGCGCCTTCGCCGGTCTCGGTCGGGGAGCTGGCCGATGCCTGTGAAACCGATGAGGCTGAGGTCGAGACGGCCCTTTCCGAACTCGAGAGGCGACTCGGCGACTCGGGACGGGGCGTCGTGTTGAGGCGGGTAGCCGGCGGGGTCGCCCTGGCCAGCGCACCGGATTGCGAAGATGCCGCTAGGCGACTCCTCGCCCGGCCGAGGACTCCACCACTGACCAAGGCCCAGGCCGAGACGCTGGCGATAGTCGCCTACCTCCAGCCGGTCTCGAGGCCCGAAATCGCGAGGATCCGGGGTGTCTCCTCGGAATCCGCGGTAGCCAGCCTCGGCGAGCGTGGCCTGATCGAGGAGTCGGGCAAGTCCCGGTTCGGGGCGGTCCTCTACCGGACCTCCGAGCTCTTCGAGAGGCTTTTCGGCCTCGAGTCACTCGACCAGCTGCCCGACCCCGCACAGTTCGATCCGGACCCCTCGGACGAGCGGGCGCTCAGGGAGAGGCTCCTCTCGATCGGCGAGCAGCGAGTCGGCAGCGAGGCCGGGACGCCGGTGCGCCTCGGGAAGTACCTCGCCCACGCCGGCGTCGCATCCCGTCGCAAGTCAGAGGCGATCATCGCCGCGGGCAGGGTCACCGTGGACGGCCGGCAGGTCACCGATCCGGCGTTCGGAGTGTCCGGGTCCGAAGAGGTCAAGGTCGACGGGGCGCCGGTCGAGTCGGAACCGCGAGAGGTCTGGATGGTCAACAAGCCCCTCGACGTGGTTTCGACCGCGGACGAACCGGGCCGGCGACAGGCCGTCGTCGAGCTCGTACCGAGCGACCTCCGGCTCTACCCGGTGGGTCGGCTCGACGTCGACTCGACCGGCCTGATCCTGGTCACCAACGATGGCGAGCTGGCGAACCGTCTCAGCCACCCCCGCTACGAGGTGCCGAAGACGTACCGGGTCAAGATGGGCCGCCCGGTCACCGGCCGAATGGTCGAGAGACTCACCCAGGGGGTCGAGCTCGAGGATGGGCCGACGGCGCCAGCCGAAGTCCGGACGCTGGGCCCCGATGAGATCGAAGTGACGATCTCCGAGGGAAGAAACCGACAGGTAAGGCGGATGGCCGAGGCCGTCGGCAACCGGGTCACCGCGCTCGAGAGGACCGGCTTCGGGTCACTTCGACTCGGTCGTCTGCCGCCGGGCCGCCACCGTCTGCTCGAAGAACACGAGGTTGGCCGGCTCTGGAAAGATGCCGGAGATGGCTGAAACCGGGGACAGCCCTGCGGTATCGACCGACGCCGTGCGCGGGGCGGTCGAGGCGGAAGAGAACACGGCCGAGGCGATCGGGAGAGCCAGCCGTGAGTTGATGCTGACCCTGATGGAGAACAACTCGATCGGTCCTGGCGAGATGATCAGCGTCCTGTTCACCGCGACCCCCGATCTCGACGCCGATTTCCCCGCGACGGCGGCACGCGAGGCCGGACTGTCAGAGGTCCCCCTGATCTGCGCGCAGGAGATACCGGTCCCGGGAAAGATGGAAAGGGTGATCCGGGTCCTGGTCCACTTCAATGCGCCGGAGGGGTACGAGGTGCAACCCACCTACCTCGGCAGAACCGAGGAACTCCGCGACGACCTGCCTTCGAAGGGCTGATCCCAATGCTCAGGTTCAACCCCAACCTCGAGTCGGTCCCGGGGTATCACCCCGGGTCGCCGAAAGGACGTACGGCTGGCGAGGTCCAGGAGTCCGAAGTGGCCCAGCTGGCTTCCAACGAGTCGCCCTTCCCGCCGCTCGACGGGGTGGTCGAGGCGATCGAGAGGGCGGCATCGGCGACCAACCGGTACCCCGACCCCGAGGCCAGCGAGCTGAGGGAGGCCCTTGCGGCGCATCACGGGGTGAACCCATCCGAGATCGCCGTCGGTAACGGATCCTGCGAGATCCTCGTGGCAGCAGGTCAGGCGATGCTCTCACCGGGTCGTGAGGTCGTCTACGCCTGGCCCTCCTTCTCGATCTACCCGACGCTCGCCCCTCTGAACGGTGGCTCGGAAGTCCGGGTCCCGCTGACCGAGGACGAAACCCACGACCTTCCGGCCATGCTGGAGCGGATCGGACCGTCCACCGCGATGGTGATCGTCTGCAACCCGAACAACCCGACCGCCACCTACCGGGGGGCCGACCGGATCGCCGAGTTCGTTCGATCCGTCCCGGAGGACGTCGCGGTGATCCTCGACGAGGCCTACATTGACTTCCAGGACCGTGACGACCCGGAGGCCTCACTCGAGCTGTTCCGCGAGCGCGACAACCTGATCATTCTCAGGACCTTCAGCAAATCCCACTCCCTGGCCGGGTTCCGGGTCGGCTATGCGATCTGTCCGCCCTCCTTCAAAGCGGCCGTGGATGTCGTGAGGCAACCCTTCCCGGTCAACGTCCTTGCCCAGGCTGCGGCGACCGAGGCCCTCCGGCACGGTGGCGACGTACGGGCGAGGATCGCCGAGGTCCAAGCGGAGCGAACCCGGGTCGAACGGGGACTTGCCGAGGCCGGAATCGCGTCGAGCGAGAGCCAGGCGAATTTCTCCTGGGTGAGGATCGGCGATCAACGAAGCGAGGAAGAAGTCGTCTCCGCGATGGCAGGCGAGGGCGTCCTGGTTCGTGCCGGTACCGTGCTCGGGGCTCCGGGCCACCTCCGCGTCTCCTACGGGACCGAGGCGGAGGACGACCGCATGATCGCTGCCCTCGAGAAGGCCCTCTCGGACTGAGGCTCCGGTCCGGACCGTTCGAAAGGGCCACAGCGTGGCCGAAACTGCGGGCGGTCCGTAGAGTTTCCTCAAGACGGATGAAGGAACCCCCCAAATGATGATCGTGATGAAACAGGGAGCCTCCGAGGAGGACGTCGCCCACGTGGTCGATCGGGTCGAGAGCATCGGCCTCTCGGCCCACGTCTCCCGTGGGGAAGTCCTGACCGTGATCGGCGCCATCGGCAGCAAGGAGGGCCGGGTGGCCGAGCTCGGTCTCGAGGGCTCCCCCGGGGTCGACCAGGTCCTGCCGATCATGAAGCCGTACAAGCTCGCCTCGCGCCAGTTCAAGGAAGGCCGTGACTCGGTCATCGAGGTCGACGGCAGGAGAGTCGGGGGCGGCAACTTCGGTCTGATCGCCGGCCCCTGCACGGTCGAGAATCGCGACCAGATGCTCGAGTCGGCGAGGGACGTTGCGGCAGCGGGGGCGACCATGCTGAGGGGCGGCGCATACAAGCCCAGGACCTCGCCGTACAGCTTCCAGGGGCTCGGACGCGAAGGCCTTCGCCTTCTTGTCGAGGCACGCGAGGAGACGGGGCTCCCGGTGGTGACCGAGCTGCTCGATCTTCGCGACCTCGACGACGTCGTCGAGGTAGCCGACGTGATCCAGATCGGCGCCCGGAACATGCAGAACTACTCCCTGCTGACCGAGGTGGGACGGGCCGGCAAGCCAGTGCTGATCAAGCGGGGGCTTTCGGCAACGGTCGAGGAACTCCTGATGGCGAGCGAGTACGTGCTCAAGGAGGGCAATGAGGACGTAATGCTCTGCGAGCGGGGGATAAGGACCTTCGAGAACGCTTACCGGTTCACACTCGACCTGCTCGCCGTTCCCGCCCTCAAGGAGAGCACCCATCTTCCGGTGATCGTCGACCCGAGCCACGCGCCCGGTCGGCGCGACTGGGTCGAGCCGATGGCGCTCGCCGCGGTGGCCGCGGGGGCGGACGGGATCATCATCGAGGTCCACAACGACCCGGAGCGTGCGATCTGTGACGCCGCCCAGCAGGTCGAGTCCGGGACCTTCGACGAGCTGGCCGCGAAGATCGAGGCCGTTGCGGAGGTTGCGGGCAAGACGGTCTCCCGGGCCTGAGCGTGCCCAGGATTGCGGTAATCGGGGTCGGCCTGATCGGCGGCTCGATCGGCAAGGCAGCCCGTGAGCGGGGCCTGGGAGAAGTAGTCGGCTGGGTTCGGGACCCGGCCCGGTCCGAGGCCTGCCTCGAGAGCGGGGCGCTCGACGAAGTCGCGCCTACCCTCGAGGAGGCAGTGGCCGATGCGGAGATCGCATTCAGCTGCGTCTCGGTCGGAGCGCTACCGGAGGTAACCGGGCGGATCCTCGCCGCGGTCGGGGATGACACGGTGGTGACCGACGTCGGCTCGACCAAGGGCGAGATGGTCGAGCGCTTCGGGGACGACCCGCGGTTCATCGGAGGGCACCCCCTTGCCGGCGCCGAGACGGCCGGGGTCAAATCGGCACGGGCCGACCTGTTCGACGGGGCGCGATGGCTGTTGACCCCGACCGAGGTTTCCTCGGGAATCCTCTACGACCGTCTCAACCGCTTCATCACCTCGATCGGGGCCCGGCCGGCGGCGATCGATGCTGCCGAACACGATGCCGCGATTGCCGTGGTCAGTCACCTTCCCCCCGTCTTCGCCAACCAGCTCGCCGGCCAGGCCCTCGCCGGATCCGAGAGGCTCGGCGCCGTAGCTCCGAGCCTCCGCGACGCGACTCGCGTCGCTGGATCCAACCCGACCGTCTGGAGCGAGATCCTCGCGAGTAACGCCGCCCCCGTTTCCGAAGCGATAGGAGCCGCGATCGCCGGCCTGGAGAGGTCGAGGGAAGTGATCGCCACCGGCGATCCGGAAGTGATCAGGGAGTGGCAGGAGGAGGCCGCTTCGGCCCGTGCAGCGCTCTCGGCGGTCGAGGGAGCCGGCGAGGCGACCCATGCGATCAGGATCCTCGTGCCGAACCGACCGGGCGTTCTGGCCCAGGTCGCCCTCGCACTCGGTGAGGACGGCGTAAACATCGTCGACATGTCACTCGAGCCGGCCTCGGACATGAGTTCGGGCGCGATCACGGTCTGGGTCGCCGGGGAGGCCGATGTCGGTCGGGCGAGCCGGTCGATAGCGGAGCTTGGATTTCAGGTTTCCCCTGCCGAAGACGAAGTCCGGTGACCGGGGCCGTGAGGTTCGAGCCCTCCGGCCCTCTGCGGGGCTCCGTCGTACCGCCGGCCGACAAGTCGATCTCCCACCGGGCGGCGATCCTCGGGGCGATGAGCGGGGGTCCGACCGAGATCACCAACTACCTGGTCTCCGATGACACCGAGGCAACCCTGGTTGCGATGGAGGCACTGGGGGCCGCCGTCGAGAGGGCGGGGGACGGTTCGGGGCGTTTGGTCGTGAGCGGATTAGGACCGAACGGACCGACCACGGGAGTGAGGGTCGATGTCGCCAACTCGGGCACCCTGCTCCGGCTCCTTCCCGGCTGGCTCGCCGGCTGGCAGGGAGGCAGGTGGGAGGTCGACGGTGACGATTCGATCCGGCGCCGTCCGGTCGATCGGATCGCTTCCCCTCTCGGCGAGATGGGAGCCCGGATCGAGGCGACCGACGACCGTTTCCCGCCCCTCGTCGTCGAGGGCTCTGAGCTGGCCGGGATCGAATACACGCTCCCCGTCGCCAGCGCCCAGGTCAAGTCCTGCCTCCTGCTCGCCGGCCTCAAGGCCGGCGGCCCGACGACCATCCACGAACCCCTCCCTACCCGAGACCACACGGAACGGATGCTCGCTCTTGCCGGGGTACGACTCGATCGGGAGGGCTCCTCGATCACGGTCTGGCCGACCGAGGCATTCGAGCTCGACTCGGTCGAGGTCCCCGGAGACTTCTCCTCGGCTGCCTTCCCCCTGGTTGCGGCCCTGCTCGTTCCCGGTTCGGAGATCAGGCTCGAAGGGGTCGGCACGAACCCGACCCGAACGGGCCTCCTCTCGATCCTCTCCCGCATGGGGGCCGACATCGAGATCGAGCAGGGTGATCCCTGTGGGGAGGAGCCGGTCGGGTCCCTGGTGATCCGTCATTCCGCACTCACCGGTACGGAGGTCGGCGGAGCCGAGATCCCCCTGGCGATCGACGAGCTGCCGCTTGTCGCCCTGGCAGCGGGTTTCGCCGATGGCGAGACCGTGATTCGAGACGCGACCGAACTCCGGGCGAAGGAGTCCGACCGGATCGAAACCGTCAGCCGGGCACTGCAGGGCGTTGGGATCGAGGCCGAACCGACCCCGGATGGACTGGTCGTGCAGGGCGGTAATCGCCCGGTGGGGGGCGCCGTCGACGCGGAAGGGGACCACCGGATCGCGATGCTCGGGGCGGTAGCCGGTGTGGCGAGCCGTGACGGTGTCGAGATAACCGGTTTCGAGGCAGCCTCGGTCAGCTATCCGGGATTCGAGCGGGACCTGGCCGGACTGACCGGAGCGTGAGGGCTCCGATCCCTGGCCGTAGAGTGCCCGCGATGATTTCGACCGACCGGGGAGCAGCGAGATGGTGATCGCTATCGACGGACCGGCCGGGGCCGGCAAGTCTTCGGTCGCGAAGGCGCTCGCTGAGCGCCTCGACTTCACTTACCTCGACTCGGGGGCGATGTACCGCTGCGTCGCACTCGCCTGCCTCGAACGGGGCCTCGATCCGGAGGATGCCGCCCTGACTGGCGAGTTGGCCGAGACCCTCGAGATCGTGCCCGGACCGGGCCCGGTTCTCCTCGACGGACGGGATGTTTCCGGGGAGATTCGGACCGAACGGGTCACCGAGGCCGCTTCCCGTGTCTCGATCCACCCGGAGGTCCGGCAGGTGATGGTCCAGGCCCAGCGGGAACTGATCGACACCGGTCGGTACGTGGCGGAGGGAAGGGATATCGGCACGGTGGTCAGCCCCGACTCGCCGCTCAAGGTCTTCCTGACGGCCTCTCCCGAGGTACGGGCCGAGCGAAGGGCACTCGAAGCCGGGGAGGAAGCCGAATCGGTTCGGCGATCGATCGACCAGAGGGACGAGCGGGATTCCTCCCGCGCGCACGGCAGGCTGGAAGTCGCCCCCGATGCGGTCGAACTCGATACCTCAGAACTCGATATCGACCAGGTCGTCGAGTGCATCGCGGGACTGGCGGCCGAGCGCGGAATCGCCTGAGCGTTTGATGTCCGGTCGACCCACAGTCGCCGTCGTCGGGTTTCCGAATGTCGGCAAGAGCACCCTCGTCAACCGCCTGGCCGGGGGTCGCGAGGCCGTGGTCCACGACGAGGCCGGGGTGACCCGGGACAGGAAGCTGGTCCCGTGCGAATGGAACGGGATCGCCTTCGACCTCCTCGATACCGGGGGCATCGATTCCTCCGACCGGTCCGAACTGTCGGCCGAGGTCCGGAGGCAGGCCGGTATGGCCCTCGACGACGCCGACCTGGTGCTGATGGTCGTCGACGGTGGTGCCGGGGTCCGGTCCGGGGAGCTCGACCTGGCCAGGAGGCTCCAGCAGGGCAGTTACCCCGTCGTGCTCGCCGTCAACAAGCTGGACACCCCTGCCGCCGAGGCCGCCACCGCCGAGTTCCACGGACTCGGGCTGGGCGATCCGCTCCCCGTTTCGGCGACCCACGGACTCGGCACCGGCGACCTGCTCGACCGGGTGACCGAATCGCTCGGGGAGTCCCCGGCTGCCACCGAAGAGTCGGACTCAGTCCGGGTTGCCGTGGTCGGCAGGCCGAACGTCGGCAAGTCGTCGCTGGTCAATCGCCTGCTCGGAACCGAGCGGGTGATCGTCTCGGACCAGGCGGGGACGACCAGGGACTCGATAGACACCGAGGTGGAGGTCGATGGCCGCTCGGTGCTCCTGGTCGACACCGCCGGTCTGCGCAAGAGGTCACGGGTTGCCGGCACGGTCGGGGAGTACGCACAGATGAGGACCGATCTGGCGATCGAGCGTGCCGACGTCGCCCTGCTGGTCTGCGATGCGACCGAGGGGATCCGGTCGGATGATCTGAGGATCGGGGAGAAGGCGATGAAGGCGGGCTGCGCGACCCTCGTCGTGCTTAACAAGTGGGACGAGACCGAGACCGATATCGATGACGCCCGGGCAAGGGTCGCCCAGAAGCTGAGGCTGAGGCCCGAAGTGGTCACCTGTTCGGCGAAGACCGGCAGGAACGTCGATGGTCTCCTGGTCCGGGCGATCGGGCTCGCCGATCGGGCTGCAGTGAGGTTCCCGACCCCCGAGCTCAACCGTTTCATCGCCGAGGTCGCATCGACGACGCCGCCCCCCTCGAAGAGGGGTCGCCGCCTCAACCTGCTCTACGGGGCCCAGATCGGCGAGTCACCACCCCGGTTCTCGATCAAGGTGAACGACCGGAAACTGGTCTCCCGGGAGTGGTCCTACCACCTCGAGAACCGGATGCGCGAGGAGTGGGGCCTCGACGGGGTCCCTCTGATCATCGACTTCGCGGGGCGGAAGCCCTGAGCGGGCGATCCGAATAGGGTTGGCGACCGTGATCGACGCCACTGCCACGGAGGAACCACGATGAGTGATCCCTCACCCCTTGCCGAAGGCGAGCACCTGTTCACCTCGGAATCGGTTACCGAGGGTCATCCCGACAAGATGGCCGACCAGATCTCCGACGCCGTCCTCGACGCCTGCCTCGAGCAGGATCCCGGGGCCCGTGTGGCCTGCGAGACCCTGGTCAACACGGGGATGGCCGTCGTCTCCGGAGAGCTCTCGACCTCGGCGACGATCGACATCCCCTCGATCGTCAGGGATACGGTTTCATCGATCGGCTACGACGATGGCGACCTGCGGTATTCGGCCGACTCGATCGCAGTCCTGGTTTCGATGGACGAGCAGTCGCCGGAGATTGCCCAGGGGGTCGATGCCGGCCTCGAGATCCGGGCTGGCGGCTCGGAGGAGGAATACGACTCCGCCGGGGCGGGGGACCAGGGAATGATGTTCGGCTACGCGACCGCCGAGACGGACGCCCTGATGCCGCTCCCGATCCTGCTCGCCCACCGCCTTGCCGAGCAGTTGGCCGAGGCGCGCAAGCAGGGTGCGGTCGACTACCTGCGGCCAGATGGCAAGACCCAGGTGACGATCAGGTATCGGGACGGCGAGCCGGTCGCGATCGAGCGAATCCTCGTCTCGACCCAGCACGATCCCGACGTCGATCTCGAGACCCGGATCCGCCCCGACATCTGGGAATCGGTCGTCGTACCGGTACTCGACACGGGTTTCGGCGAGATGGCGGATCGCGATGCCCTCTACGAGTCGCTCCTGGTCAACCCGACCGGATCCTTCGTGATCGGAGGTCCGGTGGGTGATGCCGGGCTGACCGGACGGAAGATCATCGTCGACACCTACGGAGGCGCCGCCCGCCATGGAGGGGGAGCCTTCTCCGGCAAGGACCCCTCGAAGGTCGATCGCTCAGCGGCCTACGCAGCCCGCTACGCGGCGAAGAACGTCGTCGCCTCCGGGCTGGCCCGGAGGTGTGAGGTCCAGGTCGCCTACGCGATCGGCGTCGCCCGACCTGGATCGGTGATGGTCGACACCTTCGGTACCGGCAGGATCCCGGACCGCGAGATCGCCGAGCTGGTCACCGCCGAGTTCGACCTTCGACCGGCCGCCTTCAGGGACTACCTCGACCTGAACCGTCCGATCTATCGCCAGACGGCTGCGTACGGCCACTTCGGCCGGGACGGCGAAGATTTCACCTGGGAGAAGACGGACCGGGCCGACAGCCTCTCGGGGTCGGCCGACTAGACGGGGCAGCGACCTTCAGGATCTGCCCCTGAAAAGGAGGGCGAGGTCCCGGGTGGAAGGGTCGAGGCCATCGAGGCCATCGCCATCGGTCAAGGCAGGAACGATCTCCAGGGCCATCTCCTTCCCGAGCTCGACCCCCCACTGGTCGAAGGAGTCGATGCCCCAGATCGCCCCCTGGACGAACACTGAGTGTTCGTAGAGCGCGACCAGTGATCCGAGGGACCTGGGGGTGAGCCGGTCGAGGAGCAGGGTCGAGGTTGGGCGGTTCCCCGGGAAGGTCCGGTGGGGTACCTGCCAATCCGGTATCCCGGCCTCACGGGCCTCGTCGGCCGTTCGCCCGAAGGCGAGGGCCCTTCCCTGGGCAAAGGCATTCGCGACCAGCATTTCCTGGCCGCCGACCGACTGCCGGTCGGGCTGGCGGAAGGCGATCAGGTCGGCCGGCACCGGCTGAGTTCCCTGGTGGAATAGCTGGAAGAAAGAGTGCTGTGCATTCGTTCCGGGTTCGCCCCAGTAGACGGCTCCGGTTTCCGCACCGACCGGTTCGCCCTCCCGGGTCACCCGCTTCCCGTTCGATTCCATCGTCAGCTGCTGCAGGTAAGCCGGAAAGCGGGCGAGTCGGTGGGAGTAGGGGATCACGGCGGTGCTCGGGAAGCCGAGGAAGTCCCTGTTCCAGACGGCGAGCATGCCGTGGAGCATCGGCAGGTTGGAGCGGAACGGCTCGGCGACGAACAGCTCATCCACTTCGTGGAAGCCGGCCAGCATGTCGTGGAAGCGGTCCGGGCCGACGGCAAGCATCGTGGTCAGGCCGATCGCCGAGTCCATCGAGTACCGGCCCCCGACCCAGTCCCAGAAGACGAACATGTTGTCGGGGTCGATCCCGAACTTGGTGACCTCGTCCGTGTTGGTCGAGACCGCGACGAAGTGCCTGGCGACCGCCTCGCCATCGCCACCCAGCCCCGAGAGCAGCCATTCCCTGGCATGGCCGGCGTTGGTCATCGTTTCCAGCGTCGTGAATGTCTTGGAGCAGATGACGAAGAGGGTCTCGGCCGGGTCGAGCCCTTCCAGGGCCGAGCCGAGGTCGGCGCCGTCGACGTTCGAGACGAAGCGGAAGTCGAGTCGGTCGGTCGCGTATTCCCGGAGGGCTGCGTAGGCCATCTCGGGGCCCAGGGCCGAGCCCCCGATCCCGATGTTGACGACCGTCCTGATCGGCTTTCCGCTCTGGCCCGTCCATTCGCCGAGCCTGACCCGGTCGCAGAACCCCGCCATCTGGTCGAGAACGGTGTGGACCTCCCGGACCACGTCCTTGCCGTCGACAACGAGGGACCTCTCCGGTGGCATTCGCAGGGCCACGTGGAGCACGGGACGGTCTTCAGTCGTGTTGATCCGCTCGCCCCGGAACATCGCGTCCCTCAGCTCGGTCACCAGGCGTTCGACCACGAGCCCTTCCAGCAGGCCTACCGTCTGTTCGGTTACCAGTTGCTTGGAGAAGTCGAGGTGAATTCCGGCCCCGTCGAGCGAGAGGTCCTCTGGTCGCCCGGGATCTGCTGCGAACAGGGCCCTGAGGTTCGTCTCCCCAAGTCCGACCGCGTGCCGGGTGAGCTCATCCCAGGCGCCGGTCTCGTCCGGAGGGGGCACGATCAGCTTCCCCGGAGCTGTTTCCTTGCCGCCTCGACCACTGCTTCGACCGTAAAGCCGAAGTGTGTCCTGAGGTCCCGGAAGGGCGCCGAGGCACCGAAGCCGTGCATCCCGATCATCGCCCCGTCGGTCCCGACGAAGCGCTCCCACCCGAGCGGTGAGGCCTGCTCGATCCCTACCCGCGCGGTTATCCCCGGGGGGAGCACCGAGTCCCGGTATTCGGCGTCCTGGCGGTCGAAAGCCTCCCAGCAGGGAAGGCTCACCACCCTCGCGCCGATTCCTTCGCCAGCGAGCACCTCGGCAGCCTCGACCGCCAGGTGTACTTCGCTCCCCGTGGCGATGAGAATCACCTCCGGAGTGCCATCGGGATCCGAGAGCACGTAACCGCCCCGCATGAGCCCCGCGGCAGGGGCCAGGACGGATCGATCCAGGTTGGGAACGTCCTGCCGGGTCAGGACGAGTGCGGTCGGCCCGTCGTTTCGTACCAGCGCGTACTTGAGCGCCTCCGAGGTCTCATCTCCGTCGGCGGGACGGACCACATCGAGTCCGGGGACGGCCCTGAGCGAGGGCAGCTGCTCGACTGGCTGGTGGGTCGGTCCGTCTTCACCGAGGCCGATCGAATCGTGGGTCAGCCAATGGATGACAGGCAGCTCCATCAGCGCCGAGAGCCTGATCGCCGGCCGGGCGTAGTCGGAAAAGATCAGGTAGGTCGACCAGACCGGGCGCATGTCTCCAAGCGCAAGACCGTTGGAAAGGGCGGCGGACTCGTGCTCCCTTACCCCCAGGTGAAGGCCCTCGCCGGTCCGTTCGCCGGGCTCAAAGGTCCCTGACACCTCGGGGTCGAGTCCGCTCGAGGCCGATCCAGTCAGGTCGGCCGACCCACTCATCAGCCAGGGGACGCTCGGGGCGACTGAACGCAGGGCCGTCTGGGCGGCCTTTCGGGTGGCCGTTTCCGAGCCGGCCTCGAAGCTCGGTAGCTCGGAGTCCCAGCCCTCGGGCAGGGTCCGCTCGAGCATCATCGCCAGCATCTCTCGTTGCTCGGCGGGCGCCGCCTCGAGCCGGGCCTGCCAGGCGGCCCTCAGTTCGGCCCCTCGTTTCCCGATCCCATCCCGGAAGAACCCCGGGACCTCGTCGGGAACGAGGAAGTGGGCATCCTCGGGCCAGCCGTATGCCTCCTTGGTGAGTCGTGTCTCCTCTTCGCCGAGGGGGGAGCCATGAACCCCCGCCGTACCGACCTTGTTCGGCGAGCCGAACCCGATCTTGCTGTGGACGATGATCAGGCTCGGTCGATCGGTCTCCGCCTTGAAGCTGTCGACCGCGGAGCTGAATGCCTCGACGTCGTTGGCATCCTCGACGACCGAGACGGCCCAGCCCGAAGCCCGAAACCTCTCTCCGACGTCGTCGGAGAAGGTCAGGTCGGTGCTCCCATCGATCGAGATCTGGTTGCTGTCGTATATCCAGCAGAGGTTCGAGAGCTGTTGATGGCCCGCGAGCGAGATGGCCTCCTGCGAAACCCCCTCCATCAGGTCCCCGTCGGAGCAGATCACGTAGACGTCGTAATCGAAGAGGTCCTGGCCGAAGGTTGCCCTCTTCCAGAGTCCGGCCATCGCCATGCCGACCGAGGTCGCGACACCCTGGCCGAGTGGACCCGTGGTCGTCTCGACCCCGACGGTCAGATGGGACTCAGGGTGACCCGGTGTGGGCGACCCGAGCTGGCGGAAGTTCTTGATGTCGTCCAGTGAGATCGCCGGAGTACCGTCCGTCCTGGTCACACCAGCGAGGTGGATCATCGAGTAGAGGAGCATCGAGGCGTGACCGGGAGAGAGCACGAACCGATCCCGGTTCGGCCACTCCGGATCGGCCGGGTCGTACCTCAGGTAGTTCTGCCAGAGCCTGACCGTGAGCGGGGCCAGTGCCATTACGGACCCGGGGTGGCCCGAATTGGCACGGTCTATCGCATCGATCGAAAGCGTCCGGACCGTGTCGACTGCCAGCTGCTCGGTATCGCTCGGTCCGCTCAGCTCGTTCACACGCGGCATCCTAACGGCCGGAGGCGGTGGTCTGCCGCTCAGCCGAGACTCGGATCGGTGCCCCAGTGGCCACCCTGGCGGACCGACTCGACGACGCCTTCCGGATCGGCGACGCCGCCGAAGACGAAGAGCGATCCCCCCGAGCCGCCCGCGGTGTCGAAGTCGACGTCACCGATCCCCAAGACCCTCTCGAGGGGTGACTGGGAGTAGGAGACGTTCTGGACCCTGTCGAGGCGGGTCTCCTCGACTTCACGGGAGAGGACACCTCGACTCAGGTGGAGCCGACGGTCGGTCACCGTGTAGGAAGTCGTGCTTCGCTTGGCTATTCCGGCCAGGATGGTGACTCCGAGCACGATCACCACAACGAGGAAGAGATCGATGAAACCCCGGCCCAGGACGCTCAGGAGCAGCGCGAGGAACACGGCAAGCGCGATGCCCTTCAGGTAGAAGGGAATGATCGCCCGCCACGAAGGATGCCCCTCGTAGATGACCATTTCACCGGCGTCAGGAGAGAAGCCCATCGGCCGAGGATAGCCGTGGATCCCCGTCCGGGCACACCCATACCTTGGACAAGTGAGAGTCGCCAGGGTCGAGCCGCTGACGACGGCCCGCGCCCTGCGGGGACCGTTCGATTACCTGCTGCCGGAAGGTTTCGGGGGGGTAACGGCAGGTGCCGTCCTGGAAGTTCCCTTCGGTCGGCGCAGGGTGGTCGGAGTCGTGGTGGAGGTTGCGGATTCCTCCGACTTTCCCGAGGACCGTCTGCTCGAGCCGGTCAGGCAGCTCGGTCAGGGGACGACCCCGGAGCTGGTCGAGATCGCCCTCGAGGTTGCCGACCAGTACTGCTCCACCCCGGCGCGGGCGCTGGGGCTGGTCCTCCCCCCGGGAACCGGCGTAGGAGGCAGGCGGGTCAAGGAGCGGACAGAGAGGACCTGCCAGCTGACCACGGAGGGCTCCCGGGCGCTCGAAGAGGGCGCCCGGCTGGGAGCGAAGCAGAGGGTCGCCCTCGAGATCCTTGGCGGAGGGCCGATGAGTACGGCCCGACTGGCCGGGGAGGCCGGGGTCTCGTCCTCGACGGTCAAGCGGCTGGCCGAACGGGGCCTGGTCGAGATTGGGGAGAGGCAGGTCCGGCGTGAACCCGAGCATCGGGAGGTCGGCAGCGAGAGCGATGGCCCACCGCCTCTGACCGAGGCCCAGGCCGGCGCCCTCGGAACGATCGAGCGGGCCCTCGAGAGTCGGGGCGAGAGGGAACCGGCCACCTACCTCCTCGCCGGTGTGACCGGCTCCGGCAAGACCGAGGTCTACCTCGGCGCGGTCGAGCATGCCCTCTTCCAGGGCCGCTCGGCGATCGTCCTCGTCCCCGAGATCGGCCTCACCCCCCAGGCGGTCAGTCGTTTCCGGGCCAGGCTCGGCGACACCGTCGCGGTCCTTCATTCGGGCCTTACAGCAGGTCAGCGCCACGACGAGTGGGAGCGCCTTCGCCTGGGGGAGGCGACGGTCTGCGTCGGACCTCGTTCCGCAGTCTTCGCCCCACTCGAAGATCTCGGGCTGATCGTGGTGGACGAGGAACACGACCCGTCCTACAAGCAGGAGTCCGACCCCCGGTACGACGCCCGCCGGGTAGCCGAGATGAGGGCCCACCGAAACGGCGCCGTCCTCGTGATGGGCACCGCGACCCCTCGCCCGGAGACCTGGCTCTCGGCAGAGAGACTCGAACTGCCCGATCGCGTGGACGGACTTGGGATGCCCCCGGTGGAAGTCGTCGACATGCGCGATGCCCCACCGGGGACCGGGGCGCTCCATCCCTCGACCATCGATGCGCTCGCGACCGTGAGGGAGCGGGGCGAGAAGGCGATAGTGATGATTAACCGGAGGGGCTTTTCCCCGTGGCTCACCTGCAGGACCTGTGGCCACCACTGGGGCTGTCCGAACTGCGACGTCTCGCTGATCGTCCACCGCGACCCCGACGTACTGGTCTGCCACCACTGTGCCCATCGCGAGCCGGTCCCGCCCTCCTGCCCCGAATGTTCGGGAACGACACTGGCCCGGAGCGGCGCCGGCACCGAGAGGATCGAGCTCGAACTTAGGGAACTGATGGCTCCGATGGAAGTGTTCAGGCTCGATGCAGATACGGGGGCCTCGGGCGCCCATGGCGAGATCCTCGAGCGATTCGATCGATCCCCGAGCGCGATCCTGGTGGGCACCCAGATGGTCGCCAAGGGTCACGACTTCCCCGAAGTGACCCTGAGCGTCGTGCTCGATGCCGATGCGACCCTTCGTTTCCCCGATTTCAGGGCCGAAGAGAGGACCTTCTCCCTGGTCACGCAGCTGGCCGGAAGGAGTGGTCGGGGCCCGGCCGGGGGGCGGGTGATCGTCCAGACCCTCGCCCCGGGTGCACCGGCAATCGCCAGGGCCTCCTCGCACGACTCTCCCGGATTCCTCGAGGGTGAACTCGAACGAAGGAAGGCCCTCGACTACCCGCCCTACTCCGACCTGATCAGACTCGTCTTCGCCTGTGAGGACGAGACCAGGGTCTCCGCACTTGCCGACCGGGCCGCTGGCGAGATTGGCGACCGGCTGCCGCCCGGCTCGGTCCTGCTCGGTCCGGCTCCGATGTTCCGTGCGCGCGGTCGATACAGGATGAGGATCCTGGTCAAGACCGACGATCGCTCCGTTGCAGTCCCTGCGGTCAGGGAAGTCGTCGAGGAGCTCAGCTCGGAAGGTGCACTGCGCGGAGTCGTCCTGAGCGTCGACGTCGATCCCCAGTAGAGGTCATTCAGGGGGTGGGACGAGGGCGATCGGCGGCTACACTCGACTCGATGAGCGAGGACGACCTGATCGAGTCTGAAGAGGTTGCGGAGGAGAGCGCCGAGGAGCAGGCGGAGCGAGCCCGTCGGCGTGAGGCCGCGATGTCCCGCATCGTCCGTTTCGGGGACCCCCTGTTGAAGAGCCGGGCCTCGGAGATCACTGAGTTCGGTACCGAACTTGTGGCCGAGGCAGACGAAATGGTCAGTCTGATGCGGGATGCGATCGGCTGTGGACTTGCCGCCAACCAGGTCGGTCGCCTGAGGCGTCTCCTGGTGATCGAGCCCCCTGGCGAGGAGGCCCCGACCGCCCTGGTCAACCCGGAGGTGGAGTGGCTCTCGGAGGAGCTGGATGAGATGCAGGAAGCCTGCCTCAGCATCCCCGGAATCGCCGTTGACGTAGCCCGCCCCGTCGCCGGGCGGTTCACCGGGCTGGACCTTGCGGGTACCGAGGTCCGACTCGAGCTGGAAGGCCTGCCGGCGCGAATCCTCCAGCATGAGCTCGACCACCTGGATGGGATCCTGATCCTCGACAGGGCGACCCCCGACCAGCGCAAGGCAGCGCTCGGCGCGCTCCGCAGAGGCGAGACCTGGTCCCCTCCGGAGACCGACGGGGAAGCGACCGAAGAAGCCCTCGCTTGAGCGGCGGAGCCTTCCTCGGCACCACACCGTTTGCCGCAACGGTGCTCGACCGCCTCGCCGCCTCGGACTTCAGGCCCTCGCTGGTCGTCACCCTTCCCGACCGGCGGCGGGGAAGAGGCAGGAGGGAGGAGCCCTCCGCGGTCGCCGAGCGAGCCGGGGACCTGGGCCTCGAGCTCTTGAAGAGCGAAGACGTGAACGCCGACGCCGATCGCGAACGGATCGTCGCCGCGACCGAAGAGGTCGGCTGGGCGTCAATCTGTGCCTTTGGGCAGCTGATCAGGGAGCCCCTGCTCTCGGAGGCCCCGATGCTGAACGTCCACCCATCCCTGCTTCCGCGGTGGCGGGGCGCCGCACCGATCGAGAGGTCGCTGATGGCCGGTGATCGGGAGACCGGGGTGAGTGTGATGAGGCTGGTCGCCGGTCTGGATTCCGGCCCGGTCGCGCTGGTCGAGACGACCGCGATCGGCGAGGAAGAGGATTTCGGTGAGCTATCGGGACGCCTTGCCGAGCTCGGTGGTGACCTGCTTACGCGAGCGCTCGACCTCTCAGTGAAGGACTCGATCGTCTGGGCCGAGCAGGACGATTCCGAGGCGACCTACGCGGAGAAGGTCGAACCCTCCGAACGACAACTCGATCCAACCCGGAGTGCGGCCCAGTGCCACGATCTGGTCCGGGCCCTGACCCCCCACATTGGCGCCTGGGTCGGCCTCCTGGACGGTGGTCGGCTCGGGGTGACAGGTTCGAAGGTCGATCCCTCGAACGCCCCGGACCCGGGCTCGTTTATCGAGGACTCAGGGAGACTGCTCCTGGGTTGCGCTGACTTCGCTCTCGAACTGACCACGGTCAAGCCCGAGGGTCGCTCGGAGATGGACGCGGCTTCCTACCTCAGGGGCTACGGAGTTCCCTCGTCCGCGACCTGATGGCCGGGCTCACCGTCGAACGGCAGGTCGCCCTGGCGGTCCTGCGGAAGACCTTCGAGGACGGTGAGTTCGCCGAACGGGCCTTCCGTGACGAGGTGGAGGGACTCGGCCTCGAAGGCAGGGAGCGGGCGAGGGCCCAGTTCCTCTCCTTCGGTTCGGTCCAGAGGAAGGGAACCTCGGACCGGATCGCTCTGGAGTTCAGCCGGAGTCGTACCTCGCGGCCGGGTCCTGCCGTCGCTGCAGCCCTCCGCCTCGCCCTCTTCGAACTCTTCTTCAGCCGGGATCCGGCCGAGCACGCGGTGGTCGACCAGGCGGTCGAGTACGTAAAGGGATCAGGAGAGGGTCGAGCTGGGGGGTTCGTCAACGCGATCCTCCGGCGGGCGATCCGGGAACGCGCCGATATCGATCAGCGGCTCTCCCGGGAGGACTCACCTGCCGAGCTCGCCTTTTCCTGCTCGCTCCCCGAGTGGCTGGCCCAGCTCTGGTGGGAAGAGCTGGGGCCGGAACGGGCCAGGTCGGTCGCTGCCGCGATCAACCTCGCCCCGGAGCGGTGCATCCAGCTGAATCCGGAGCGAGTCGGACGGGAGGGACGGGAGGTTTCGACCGTGCTCGATGCGCTGGCTGACGACGGTGCCGAGGTACTCCCGGCCGAAGGTCCGTGGCCGCTTGCCCCGGAGGGGCTGTTCACGGTCGAGGGAAGCCTTGCGCCGGCCGAGGAACTGGCGGCTGACGGATTGCTGACGATCCTCTCCCGGGGATCGGCCGCCGTGGTCGAGGCGCTCGGGCCAGAGGACGGCGAAAGGGTCCTCGACCTCTGTTCGGGACCGGGCACCAAGACGGGGCTGATCGCTGCCCGGGTAGGGCGGTACGGGAATGTGGTCGCCGTCGAGCCAGAGTCCGACCGGGCCGATGACGTAGCCGCCCGGGTCGAGGCGCTCGGATTGCACAACACCCTTGTGGTCGAGGCAGACGGACGGGAAGGTGAGATCCTCGCCGAGTTCGACCGGGTGCTGGTCGATGCACCCTGTTCCGACCTCGGCGCCCTGGCCTCCCGTCCCGATGCACGCTGGCGGAAGGCACCCGAGGTGGTCAGGCGACTGGTCGACCTCCAGGCCGAGCTGCTCGATCGGGCCGGCGGACTGGTGGAGCCCGGTGGCACCCTGGTTTATTCCACCTGCACGATCTCGCGACGGGAGAACAGGGATCAGGCCGTCGCCTTCGCTGCCAGGTCGGGACTCGTGATCGACGACATCGGGAAGCTCTCGCCGGGCCTAGCCGATCCCGGTGATTCGCGGTTCCTCCAGATCCTGCCCGACCGGGACCGGACGACCGGGTTCTTCATCGCCCGGTTCCGGAAGCGTGAGGCTCCGGAGGCTTCTGGATAATGGCGCCGATGGAAGGGGCACCGGAGGAAACGGCCGACGAGGCCCGGGGTCGTAGGCCGGTCGGAGCCGAGTGCCCGGAGTGCGGCGAGCCCTGGCTCCGTCCGACCCAGCTACCCGGAAGGCTTCGCTGCGTCTACTGCCTGACCAGGTTCGAGCTCGTATCCCACTGCCCGGACTGCGGCAACCATCAGACGATCGTCAGGATGAGCACGGTCGAGGACATGAGCTGTCGGAGCTGTTCGAGTTCGATGCTGAGGCCGGTATGAGCGAGGGGGTCAGGGAGAGGCCACCGGCCTTCCAGGGGCGACGGATCGCCCCATCGATCCTCTCGGCCGACTTCTCCCGCCTCGGCAGTGCCCTCGACGAGGTCCTGGGGGCGGGGGCCCGGGTGATCCATTTCGACGTGATGGATGGCCGGTTCGTGCCCCCGATCACGATCGGTCCGGTCGTCCTCTCCTCGATTGCGGAGAGAGTTCACGAGGCGGGCGGGGTGGTCGACGTGCACCTGATGATCGAGACCCCGGAGCGTCAGTTCGAGGAATTCGCGAAAGCGGGGGCCGACTCGATCACCTTTCACGCCGAAGCGACCGATGACCTCGAGGGGGCGATTGGCGTGATTCAGGATGCCGGCTGCCTGGCCGGGGTCTCCGTCAAGCCCGATACACCGGTCGACGCGATCGAGGGGGTGGGGGAGATCGTCGATCTGGTCCTCGTTATGTCGGTCGAACCGGGCTGGGCCGGCCAGGCCTGGATCGAGGGCTCCGATGCCAAGCTCGCTCGGGCACGGGAGGTCGCCCCGGGAGCGATCATCGAGGTCGACGGAGGCATCGACGGGGATACCGCTCCGCTGGCGAGCGCCGCCGGCGCCGACCTGCTGGTTGCGGGATCGGCGATCTTCGGCGCACCGGACCCCGCTGCCGCATACGTCGCGATCCGCGACGCGGCGGACGCAGTCTAGGGCGCTCCCTCTTCGAACCCGGCCAGCTTCGTCTCGATCTGCTCCGGGGTTCCTTCGAGCGGAAGGTCGGCCTCGACCTCCCGCGGCCTGCGGTAGATCAGGAAGAGCGAGCCCAAGAGGATCAGGGCGGTCACGGTGAACCCGACCTCGACCCGGAGCGAACCGTTCGAGATGAAGGGGAGCAGCGTCCAGACGATGAAGAAGGCCGCACAGGAGATCCAGCGGACCCCGGCCCGCCTGGCCTGCCCCTGGGCGAGGCATGCCTGGTTCACGGTCACCGCGGCCAGGTAGAGGCCCATACCGGCGGTGACGATCAAGAGGTCCGAGCGGTAGTAGGTGAACTTGTCGGAGAAGGCGAGCTGCATCAGTTCCGGCCCGGCTATGACCACGACGACGGCGGTGAACGCGGTGAAGCCCAGGACTGCGAGGAGGACCATCCTGACCGAGTGGTGAAACTCGCGTTCGGACTCCGGCTCGTGGTTGTGGTGGAGGGCAGTCAGGTGGGGGAGGATGCTGGTCGATACAGCCTGGAACAGCTGGAGGGGTGCCCTGGCGATCATCAGGACGTTGAAGATGAACCCGGCCGCGGCGACGCCCTCGATACCCCTGATCAAAAGCGGACCCGCATTGAGGAAGACCTGCTCACCTACCATGATCAGGAACACCGAGCCGACGAACCCTGCTCCATCGGTCAGCGACAGGTCCTCGCTGACGTCGGGTCCGGAGTCTGCGGCAGTCCGGCGGCTCCTCGCTCCGATTGCGAATGGCACCACGAGCAGGCTGAGCAGCGGGGCCGCGAGGATTCCGAGTGCGACCATCGATTGGCCGGCCAGGATTCCGACCGCGACAAGGACCGCGAACAGGGTCCTGAAGAAGGACTCGGAGAGGATCAGCGCGGTGAACGGCCCGAACTTCTGGAGCCCCGCGAGGTAGCCCCGGGCGAAGTAGCTCGCGGCGTAGAAGAGCACGGCTCCGACGAAGATCCAGTAGAGGTCCTCGTTGCCACCGAACAGGTCGATCAGGGGACCTTTGAGCAGGATCGCCGCCACCGCGAAGCCGAGCGCGAGAAGTGCCTGGATCCGGACCGCGACCCGGATCGGCTCGAGTTCCGTACCGCCCCGCTCGATGTTCTCGGCGATCTGTCGGGAGAGCAGCTGGTCGACCGGTCGGTAGAGGATCGAGACCGTGATGAACACGGCAGACCAGAGGATCGTCAGTTCGCCGTAGTCGACCCGGTCGAGCTGGTGGGAGGCGATGAAGAAGTAGACGTAGGTCAGCAGGCCGGTCAGGCCCACTCCGACCGAGAGGAGGCTGGCCCGGCGGCCGTACTCCCTGGTGCCCTCCCCGGGCGAGTCCGTTCGGTCCGGCTCGGCCAACCGCTCAGACCGGGGTCTCGCGGCGCTGCGGCTCCGTTTGGTGGGTCGGCTCGACACCGACCTCGAGCTCGACCCGCCTTACCCGCTCGAACACCCTTTGGGTCATCACGCGCTGGCTTGCGAGCAGGTCGCCGATGATCCCGAGCGCGAAGAGCTGGACCGAGGCGATGACCAGGACTGCGCCGAGCAGGAGCGACTGGATGTGCCCCTCGCTGTCCCCGTTGAGGATCCAGTCGGTGAGGAACGGCATCCAGGCCGCGAGGGCGGCGATGAAGCCGACCAGCGCGAGGATCGAGAAGACCTTGAGCGGCTCGTACCGGGTGTAGATCCTCAGGATCGCCAGGCCGTTCCTGCGCACGTAGCCGCCGGTCGAGTCGAAAAGACGGGATTCCCGGGTCTTCGGGTTGGTCCGGACCGGTACCTCGTCGACCGCGATCCGGGTCTTGCCCGCCTGGATCAGGCTCTCGAGGGTGTAGGTGAAGTTGTCGACCACGACCAACTGGAGGGCAGCCTCACGGCTGTAGGCGCGAAAGCCAGAGGTTGCATCGGTGACGCCGGTGCCGGACAGCCGGCGAACCACCCAGCTGCCGATCGACTGGAGGGCTTTCTTCGCCGGTGAGAAGTGGGCGATCTCCGACACTTCGCGGTCCCCGACGACCATCTCGGCGTCGCCGTCGACGATCGGCGCTACCAGCAAGGCGACGTCCTCGCCCCGGTACTGGTTGTCGGCGTCCGTATTGACGATCACGTCGGCCCCCAGCTTCAGGCAGGCGTCGAGTCCGGCCTGGAACCCGTTGGCCAGGCCCCGGTTGGCCGGAAGACTGACGATGTGGTCGACTCCACACTCGCGGGCGACCTCGACCGTTGCATCGGTCGAGCCGTCGTCGATCACCAGGGTCTCGATTTCGTCAACGCCGGACAGCCCCCTGGGCAGGTCGGCGAGGGTCGCCGGGAGGGTTGCCTCTTCGTTCAGGCAGGGAATTTGGATGATCACCTTCATCAGTTGCGAAGATTGTCACATGGTAAAACCGATCAAACCGGGAGATCAGCAGCATCTGGACCGGGCCATGCAGCTCGCCCTCAACGGCTGGGGCCAGGTCAGCCCGAACCCGATCGTCGGTGCCGTCGTCGTCAAGGACGATCAGGTGATCGGTGAAGGCTGGCACAGGGAGTACGGCGGACCCCACGCCGAGCGGCTTGCGATCGAGGATGCCGAGTCGAGTGGGAACGATGTCACCGGATCGACTGTCTACGTCTCGCTCGAGCCCTGCGGGCACCATGGCCAGCAACCCCCCTGTGCCGAGCTGCTTCGCGACCGGGGCGTGGCCGAGGTGGTGGTCGGCTGCGACGACAACAGTGAGAAGACCGCGGGGGTCGGTCCGGCCCTGCTCGGGGATGCCGGAATCGAGGTCCGTTTTGCCACCGATGCGCAGGCTGCGCAGGCGAGGGGCCTGGTCCAGGACTTCCGTAAGTTCAGCGCCACCGGCAGGCCCCTGGTCACCCTCAAGATGGCGACCTCGCTCGACGGCAGGGTCGCCGGTCCGGGTGGGGAACCGATCCACCTCTCCTCGCCTGAGACGGACCTCCTGGTTCACGAGTGGCGAGCCGCCTCGGATGGCGTAGCCGTCGGTGCCGGGACGGTCAGGGCGGACGATCCCAGGTTGACAGCCCGGGGCGTGGACGCCGCGAAGCAACCCCGACGGATCCTCTTCGGAGGTTCGGACTCGATCGAACCGGAGTCGGCCGTGCTCGAGGACCTCGGTGAGGCTCCGGTCCTGCTGATTACCCGGCCGGGCGAGTCGGCCGGTTCCTCCCCGGATCCCACCGGGCTCGGTGTCGAGGTGATCGAAGTCGAGGGCGTCGACGGACCGTCCCGGTTCGGATCGGCACTCGATGCCCTCGGTGAGCGGGGGATCCGCTCGATCCTCCTGGAGGGTGGGCCCCGGTTGGCCGGCTCGGCCCTGGAGGCCGGCTGCGTTGACCGGCTCGAGGTCTTCGTCGCCCCCAGGCTGCTCGGCGAAGGGCCGTCGATGGTCGAGCTCGATCAGGCGATCGACCTGCAGGAGATCTCGGTTTCACGATCCGGGGCCGACGTCCGGCTTTCCTCCGTGCTGCGAGAGTGGTGAGGCGATGTTCACCGGACTGATCCAGGACGTTGGAACGGTTACCGGGGTGGAGCGGACCGACGACGGCGCCCGCCTCTCCTTCGAAAGCGCGCTAGCCCCGGAGCTCTCGGGTGGTGCCTCGGTTGCGATCGATGGTGCCTGCCTGACGGTCGTCGAGATCGGGGAGGGGGAGTTTTCCGTCGAGGCGATGAACCAGACGCTTGGAATGACCTCGCTCGGTGACCTCTCGGCCGGAGACCGGGTCAACCTCGAACCGGCCCTCTCGGCCGGTGACCGGCTCGTGGGCCATATCGTCCAGGGTCACGTCGACGGGCTGGGGGTCGTTTCGGGCGTCGAGGACGACGGGTTCTCCCGCCGCCTCGAGGTGGACCTTCCGGAGGGGGCGGGCCGGTACGTGATCCCCCAGGGTTCGATCACCCTGCGGGGCGTGAGCCTCACCGTCACCGGGGTCGAGCAAGACGTCGTGGCGGTCGCCCTGATCCCGGAGACGCTCGGGCGGACCAGTCTCGGGGAACTGGTCGAGGGGGACCGGATCAACGTCGAGCTCGACGTGATCGCCCGCTACGTGGAGAAGATGTTGTCACCATATGGAGCGGCCCCCGGACCGGGGAACTAAACGATGAACGACTCGGATCGAACAGGCTCAACGCCGACCACGGGCTTCGCCTCTATCGAGGATGCGCTCGAGGACATCAGGCGTGGGCGGATGATCGTCGTGGTGGACGACGAGGACCGCGAGAACGAGGGCGACCTCGTGATGGCGGCCCAGTTCGCCACCCCGGAAGCGATCAACTTCATGGCCAAGGAGGGGCGCGGGCTGATCTGCCTCGCCCTGACCCCGGCCGGCTGCGACCGTCTCGGCCTGAGCCTGATGACGGCCAAGAATGAATCGCCGCTCGAGACGGCCTTCACGGTCTCGATCGAGGCGGCCGAAGGGGTGACGACCGGGATCTCGGCCCACGACCGCGCGCACACGATCCAGGTCGCGATCGATCCGGAGTCCGGCCCGCGCGACATCGTCGTTCCGGGGCACGTCTTCCCGCTCAAGTCGAAGGAGGGTGGGGTCCTCGAGCGGACCGGCCACACCGAGGCCAGCGTCGACCTGGCGAGGCTCGCGGGATTGACCCCGGCCGGGGTGATCTGTGAGGTGATGAACGAGGACGGGACGATGGCGAGGATCGATGACCTGGTCGGCTACGCCGCGAAGCACGACCTGAAGATGATCACGATCGCCGACCTGATCTCCTACCGGAGGCGGCACGAGAAGCTGGTCGAGCGGGTGGTGGAGACATCCCTCCCGACCGGCTTCGGAGACTTCCAGGCGGTCGGTTACCGCTCGCTGGTCGACGACAAGCACCACGTCGCGATGGTCAAGGGCGATGTCGCCGACGGCAGCCCGGCCCTCGTCCGGGTCCACAGCGAGTGCCTGACCGGCGACGTCTTCCACTCACTGCGTTGTGACTGCGGGGAGCAGCTCGCGGCCGCCCTGGCGATGATCGAGGAGGAGGGCAGGGGAGTCCTCCTCTACCTCTCCCAGGAGGGCCGGGGGATCGGCCTGCTCAACAAGCTGAAGGCCTACCGACTGCAGGAGGAGGGCCTGGACACCGTCGACGCCAATCTCAGGCTGGGCCTGCCGGCCGACCTTCGCGATTACGGCATCGGCGCTCAGATCCTCAGGGACCTCGGTCTGACCGAGATCAGGATCCTGACCAACAACCCGAAGAAGATCGTCGGGCTGGAGGGCCACGGGCTGAGCGTCACCGAGCAGATCGAGATCGTCGCTCCGCCCAACCGCCACAACGAGGACTACCTGAGGACCAAACAGGAGCGGATGGGCCACATCCTCCACCACCAGGGCCTGCCCTTCGACGAGGAGATGATCGTCGAGGGGCGGGAGCGCGACCGTGAACGGCTGACCGACGATGAGGCTCCCGACGGTGACTGACGACCCGGTGGACGGAAGCTGGGCGATCTGCGTCGGAAGCTTCTACGAAGAGCTGGCTTCCCGGCTGGTCAAGGGTGCAACGGAAGAGCTGGAGCGGGCCGGAGTCGGAACTGCCGGGATCGATGTCTTCGAGGTACCCGGGGCCTTCGAACTACCCCTGGCCGCACTCTTCTGCGCCGAGTCGGACTCTCCCGAGTACCAGGGGGTCGTCTGCCTCGGGGCCGTGATCCGGGGCGAGACCGACCACTACGACTTCGTCTGCAGTGAGGCCGCACGGGGTATCCAGGAGGTACAGCTGAGGACTGGGACCCCCTGTGGTTTCGGCGTTTTGACCGTTGATGACATGGAGCAGGCGCTCGAGCGCACCGGTGGAGGGGTCCGCGATCAGGGAGCGGCGGCCGCCCGGGCTGCAGTGGCAATGGCCGGGCTGCGGCGCCGGCTCGGTTAGCGCGGCCCGAACGAGGGGCGCCTCGGTCCCGACCCATCCGATCGGCTACGATCGCCAGCGATGGCACGGGTATGTCACAGCTGTGGAAAGGGTCCCTCTTTCGGGAATTCCCGAAGCCACTCGATGGTCGCGACCAGGCGCCGCTTCGACGCCAACCTCCAGCGGGTGAGGATCATCGAGAACGGCGTTCGCAAGCGGGTGAACGTCTGCACCCGGTGCCTGAAGGCGAACAAGGTCGCCAAGGCGCGCTGAGCCTCCGGTTTCGCGCCCCTACGCCTGACTCTCTCCTAGACTCGCCCCAATGGGAGACCCCAGCATCGAGCGCTTCAAGAGCGTCGTGGCGTCTGCCTATGGCACGCTCGATGCGCGAAGGCAGGAGGTCAATGACCTCAATGTCTTCCCGGTAGCCGACGGCGACACCGGCGACAACATGGCAATGACCATGAGGGCCCTTGCCGAAGAGCTGGAGAACCTCGACGACGGGCGCTCGCTCGACGAGATCGGTCGGGCAGAACTCGTCTCGGCACTGGCCAGGGCGGCCCTGCTCGGTGCCCGCGGGAATTCCGGGGTGATCCTCAGCCAGATCATCCGCGGTGCTGCCGAGGAGCTCGCCTCCCGCCCGGGCGAGCCGGTCGATCCCACCCTCGTCGCATCGGCATTCGCCCAGGCCGCCGATGCGGCCTACGAGTCGGTGCGGGACCCGGTCGAGGGAACGATGCTGACTGTCTTTCGCGAGATCGCCCACTCCGTTTCCCGACAGCTCGCCCACATAGACCCCTCGAACCAGCGCCTCGAGCCTGGGGTCGCCCCCGGTGCCCAGGATGCAGTCCTCGCGGCGGTGCTCGAACAGGCGATCGCGGATGGCGAGAAGGCAGTCGAGCGGACCCCGCAGCAGCTGGACGTGCTCGCCGAGGCCGGGGTGGTGGACGCCGGCGGGTACGGCCTGGTCCTGATCCTGACCGGGGTGCTCGCAGCCCTGCGTGGCGAGGAGCCGCAGCTGCCGGAACCGGGTCGCTTCCGTGTGGCCGCTGCCTCGAGGCCACACCACTCCGACTCGAAGTACCGCTACTGCACCAACTTCATCGTTTCCGGGACGGGCCTCTCCGGGCGCGAGTTCATCCCCGGACTGGAGGAGCTCGGAGACTCGGTCCTGGTGGTGGGCGATGCCTCCACCCTGAAGGTCCACGTCCACACCGATGACCCGGAGGCGGCGATGGAGGTCTTCGCCGATGCCGGCTCGGTCGGCAAGCTCGACGTGGCGGACATGCGGCGCCAGGTGGCAGAGCGAAACGCCCGGCTCGGTCCTTCCACCACGGGGCTCGTCTCGGTCGCCTCCGGACCGGGGATCGAGGAGCTGATGGCCGGGATGGGCGCCCTGGTTGTCCAGGGCGGGGAGACGATGAATCCCTCGACTTCGGAGATCATCTCCGGCATTCGGGAGACCGGTGCAGCCTCGGTGATCGTCCTGCCCAACTCCTCGAACGTGGTCCTCGCCGCCGAGCGCGCCTGCGAGATGTGCGATGTCGAGGCGGTGGTGATTCCCACCGGCTGCCAGCAGGAGGGCCTGCTCGGCCTGGTCGGCTACGAGCCAGAGGCCGACCTCGAGACGAACCGGGGAAAGATCGAAGAGGCAGTCGGGGAGCTGGTCGTCGGGGGGGTCGCACAGGCTGCCAGGGATGATGCTTCAGGTCGCTTCCGCCAGGGCGATGCGGTCGGGATGATCGGTGACGAGGTCGTCGCCTGGGGCGGTACCGGCTCGACCCTCGCGGCGATGATCGAGCGGGTCGGGGAGGGCAGGGAACTGGTCACGGTGATCGCTGGCGAGGGCGCACCGATCGCGCTAGATGCGGTCGAGGAACACGTGCCCGACGGAATCGAGATCGAACTCCATGAAGGCGGCCAGCCGAGCTGGTGGTGGCTGCTGGCCGGACAGTAGATCCGACGGCCCGCTTCGGTGGCGGACCCGGGCCGGATAGCCGCGAGCTTCTCGAGGCCCCGGTCCACTGGCCGGACCCAGCCGGGCTGGGTGCCCGGCTCTCGACGCTCAAGGGGATCGGACCGGTGCTGGAGCAACACGCCCTCGAGGTCGGGGTGGGCAGCATCTTCGACCTGCTGTGGCGCCTCCCCGCAGACTTTGGGGAGCCCCCGACCCGTCACAGCCTCGACACGCTCCCGGAGGACGAGCTGGTTTCGGTCGAGGTCGAGGTCGTCGAGCGACGTCGGGTAAGGCCGGGCAAGCGAGCAGTAGTCGAGGCAAAGGTGCGGGACCAGGGCGCCAGCATGAGGGCGGTCTGGTTCAACCGGCCGTGGGTCTTCGACCGGATCGGCCCCGGGGACCGTCTGGTCCTGGAAGGTCGTCAGTCCGGGGAGTCCTTCGTGGTGGCGACCCATCGGGAGGCAGGGGCACCCGAGCCGTCCGGGCCGCGCCCCCGGTACGGCTCGGCAGGCGAGGTATCCCCGGGCAGGTGGTCGAGCTGGGCGGGGGAGGCCCTCCGGAAGGCGGGACTAGCCGCTGACCCGGTGCCCGCAGTGACGAGGACCAGGCTCGGGCTGCCAAGCCTGTCGGCCGCCCTCGTCGAGGCGCATCGACCCCGTTCCTTCGAGGCGGCCTGGCAGGCAAGGTCCCGTCTTGCCTTCGAGGAGCTCTTCCTCCACCAGGTGATGGTCCTGGCGAGGGGAGCCCGGGAGCGACGGACGGCCGGAGCCGCCCTGAGGCTCGGAGGCGACCCCGGACTCGAGGCGGAGTGGGTCCGGGGGCTTCCTTTCGAGCTGACTTCGGGGCAAGAGGAGGTGATCGGAATCTTCAGGGAGGAGTTGGGGAGTGATCGGCCGATGCGCCGACTCCTGATGGGCGAAGTCGGATCGGGTAAGACCGTTCTGGCCGCCTTTGCTGCACTCCGCGCCTATGGGAGCGGCGCCCAGGCAGCCGTAATGGCCCCTACCGAGGTCCTTGCCGAGCAGCACCACGCGACCCTCACCGACCTGCTCGGTCTGGCCGGAGTCGAACCCTTCCTGTTGACCGGCTCGACCGGGGATTCGGAGCGCAACTTCCTCTTCGAACGACTCGCCGTGGGGGAGCCGACGGTGGTCGTGGGCACCCACGCGCTGCTCGGGGAGAGGGTCGAGTTCGCCCGGCTCGGGGTTGCCGTGGTCGACGAAGAGCATCGGTTCGGTGTCAGGCAACGAACTGAGCTGGATGGTCATGGCTCCGGGGCACCGGCGGTCCACCGCCTCCACCTGAGCGCGACCCCGATTCCCCGGACGCTTGCGCTCACGGCCTGGGGAGACCTCGACCTCTCCGAACTCCGCGACCTCCCGGGAGGGCGGCGCCCGGTCGAGACCACCCTGCTCGATGAGGGCGGCAGGGAAGAGGCCTTCGATGCCATTCGTCGCGAGGTCGCGGCTGGACGTCAGGCATTCGTGGTCTGTCCGCTCGTCGAGGAGTCCGAGGCGGTCCAGGCCCGGGCCGCCGAAGTCGAGGCCAGGCGGCTTGCCGAAGGCGAGCTTGCCGGGCTGGAGGTCGGGCTCCTCCACGGCCGGATGGCCCAGCAGGACAAAGCTGGCGTTATGGATCGATTCCTTCGTCGGGAGGTCGACGTCCTGGTGGCGACCACGGTGATCGAAGTAGGGATAGATGTTCCAAATGCGACCGTGATCGTGATCGAGGGCGCGGAGTCATTCGGCCTGGCCCAGCTCCACCAGTTGAGGGGTCGGGTCGGTCGCGGGAATCAACCAGGTCGGTGCTTCCTGGTGGCCGGCCGTCCCGGCGCGCGCGCGATGGAGCGCCTCTCCCGACTTGCCGGTGAGGCGGACGGCTTCCGGGTGGCGGAACTGGACCTCGAGCTGAGGGGGGAGGGAGAGCTTGCCGGGACCCGCCAGCACGGGCTACCGCGGTTTCGGGCGGCGAGCCTGCCCTCCGACCGGGAACTTCTCTTCGCGGCCCGGACCGAGCTCGAACGGCTTCTAGGCAGTGGGGAACGACTCGATGGACCCCTGCTCGGCCCCTCCCTCGTTGAGGCGTTGGCACGGTTCGGGCCACAAGGGGTCACCGAATGAGGGTGATCGGGGGATACCTGGGTGGGCGGCCCCTGCTCGCCCCGAAAGGGTGGTCGGTACGTCCGACGCCGGCCAGGGTCCGGGAGGCCGTCTTCTCTGCCCGCGGTGACGTGAGCGGGGCCATGGTCGCCGACCTCTTCGCGGGAACCGGAGCAATGGCGATCGAGGCGATTTCCCGGGGTGCCTCACGGGCCGTCCTGGTCGACCGTGAGCCGCGGCCGGCCGAGGGCAACGTCCGGCACCTCGAGATCGCCGATCGCTGCGAGGTGGTTCGTTCCGAGGCGATCCCCTGGCTCGAAACACACCAGGAGGGGGAGGGGTTCAACCTCGTCTTCCTCGACCCACCCCATCGAATGTGGCCCGAGCTCGGCGAGGAGTTAGCGCCCCTCGTCGCCGGGATCCTCGCCCCCGGGGGCAAGGTGGTCGTCGAGAGCGGGCCGGGCAAGGCGCCCGGGTTGCCGGGTTTCGGGACGTTGCGGGAGCGCCGCTACGGCCGGACACTGGTTACATTTCACGCGCTCCCTGAGTAAAGGCCGAGCGAGTCCTCAATATGAGAGCCGACCGAGCGAGGAAAAACCGTTGACCGATTCGCGGACCGTCGTCTGTCCGGGAAGTTACGACCCGGTAACCAACGGCCACCTCGACATCATCACGAGATCGGCCAGCCTGTTCGACAGGGTGGTCGTCGGGGTGGTCAATCAGCCGATCCGCAAGCAGAAGACCGCCTTTACGGCCGAAGAACGAAAGGCCTTCATCGAAGATGCGACGGCCGACCTCGGCAACGTCGAGGTCGCGATCTTCTCCAACCTTCTGGTCGATTTCGCGCGTGAGGTCGAGGCGACCGCGATCGTCAAGGGGCTCCGTGCGATCTCGGACTTCGAATACGAATCGGAAATGGCCCAGCTCAACCACAAGATCGATTCCGGGATAGAGAGCGTCTACGTCTTCGCCCGTCCCGACTACAGCTTCCTCTCCTCCACCGGGGTCAAGGAAATGGCGACCTTCGGAGCCGATATTTCCGATCTGGTCCCGGCTCCTGTCGCTGCGGCGCTTGCGGATAGACTCGAGCGCGACCGAAAGTGACTGGTCGAGACGGCAGGGGGACCGCCTGGAGGGCCGGTCGGGGCGCTGAAGCCCGGCATGCAGGAAGCCGCCCCCCGTTTACCCGGCCCCGACCGATTCAGCGAAAGATGCTTAGGGTTTATCGCCAATGGACGTTCTAGTGCTGATCGACAAGCTGGACGACCTCGTCCACAACGCTCGTCCCGTGCCCCTGACCGACCAGGTGAGGGTCGACCGGGAAGAGATCTATGACCTGCTCGACCAGATTCGGGCAACCATCCCTGAGGAGATCAAGCAGGCGCGCTGGATCGTCAAGGAGCGTCAGGAAATGCTCGAGGAGGCGAAGCGGGAGGCCGAACGCGTCGTCCGCGAGGCTCGTGAGCAACAGGCCCGGCTCGTCTCCGACGAAGAGGTCACCAAGCAGGCCGAACGGGCTGCTGACGAGATCGTCGAGGATGCCAGGGCTCGTGAGCGGGAGATCCGGCTCGGCGCCGAGGACTACGCAGACGACATCCTCAGCACCCTCGAGGTGAACCTCGAGAAGTTCACCGCCGCAGTCAGAAGGGGCCGCGACCGGCTTGCCGGGCGCGACGAAGAGCCTCTTGACGAGTCTGAGTAACCCCGACCGACCGGCTTCGATCAGTCGGTAGGATCGTGTCGGGGTCGATTGGCCCCCGAACTTTCGGCCGCCTGGAGGCGCCATGGCCACTGAACGGATAGATCTGGCTGAGCTGGGACTCGCCTTCGGAGAGGCGTCTTCCGTCGAGGGCACCGTCGCCGTCGACGATGTCGTCCTTGGTGGCCAGGACTATCGGGTCGAGCCACCCGAGATCCCGTTCCGACTCGATGTCTCCAGGACGAGTACCGGCTATGCCCTGAGGCTCAGGTTCGACACCGTGATCGCCGGGCCCTGCTTCCGGTGCCTGGAAGCCGCCTCGGTCGAAGTTCCGGTCGATGCGCGGGAGGTGGACCAGCCTGAGTCCGCGTTCCGGGACCCCGGAGAGGGACCCACAGGGGAAGGTGAGGAGGCCGGTTCCCCTTACGTCGATTCAGCGGCCGTGCTCGACCTCGCAGGCTGGTCTCGTGACGCCCTGATCCTCGCCCTCCCCGAGAGGATCCTCTGCAGCCCGGATTGCCCCGGGCTCTGTCCCTACTGTGGAAAGAGCCTGGCCGGGGCAGACCCCGAGGAGCATCGTCACGGCGAGGGGGGCGATCCGCGCTGGGAGAAGCTGAGGGAGCTCGGCTGAGGTCCTTCGCCCCGCTCCCGCCCGGGATGGGGCCGGGCCACTTGCCCTAGACTGTCGCGCCATGGCCGTACCGAAGAAGAGGACCTCCAGTGCCCGTCGCGACCGTCGCCGGGCCACCCACCGGGCCGCGCGGGCCCGCACGCACCTCTGCCCCAAGTGTTACTCGCCTCGACTTCCGCATCGGGTCTGCCCGACCTGCGGGGAATACGCGGGTCGCCAGGTGGTAGCCCCTCCGGTAGTCGAACCGGAGCCGACCGAGCCGGCCACGGACGAGTAGTTGTCCGGATCCGGACCGGTCGTCGCCCTGGATGGCTTCGGGGTCGAGGGCGGCTTTGACGTACTCGCGGAAGGTGCCAGGAGGGCGGCTGCCGATGGGATCGCGATCCGGGTCTTTGGCCCCCCCGATCCGCTGGGGGCTCTGCTGGACGGGGCCTCGGGGGTAGAGCTCGTCGAGATCTCGGACTGGATCGCCAACGAGGATGATCCAGTTCCGGCGGTTCGCTCGCGACCGGAGGCATCGGTGGTGAGGGCGGTCAGGGATGTCGCCGAGGGACGGGCGGGCGCGGTCACCAGCCTCGGCTCGACCGGGGCAACCATGGCTGCCGCGACTTTTGGCCTCAAGCGGATCAAGGGTGTCAAGCGACCGGCCCTGGCCGCCCAGGTACCACTGCCCGGAAGGACGGTCCTATTCCTCGATGTCGGGGCAAACGTCGAGGTAAGGGCGCTGCACCTCGTGCAGTTCGCCTGCCTCGGGGCGGCCTTCATGTCGGCCGTGAAGGGTGTCGAGTCACCGGAGGTCGGCCTGCTTTCGGTCGGTGAGGAGAAGGGCAAGGGACGACCGGAGGAGATCGAGGCCCACGAGCGACTCGAAGGGCTGGCCGGATCCGGGGATGCCGACGAGCTTCTCCCCTTCCGGTTCATCGGCAATGTCGAGGGGAATGACATCCCGGACGCCTCCGCCGACGTCGTGGTCACCGATGGCTTTACCGGGAATGCCGTCCTGAAGGCGATGGAGGGGGCGGTGAGACGGGTGACCGGGGCGATCAGGGATGCCGCCCGGTCAAGTCCGCTGGCTGCCGCAGGGGGAATCCTGCTGAAGCCAGCCCTGGGGAGCCTTCGGGACGACCTCCACCCAGACACGACCGGTGGTGCCCTGATGCTCGGGCTCCGGCACGTTGCCGTGGTAGGTCATGGCGGTTCGGGGCCGGACGGAGTAGCCAATGCCGTCCGCCTTGCGGCGGCATCCGTCGAGGCCGATGCCCCCGGCAGGACCGCGGAGCTGCTTCACCAGTTCGGCCTCGACCGGCGGGAGGACCGTTCCTCGGGCGAGACCGCGCCATCCACTGATGGCACCTGATAGGAACCCGAGGATGGAGCGATCTGAAGTCATGGACCTGGTCCGGAGCCACCTCGCCGAGGAACTCGACCTCGACCCCACCCGAATCAACGAGGATTCGCGCTTCAGGGAAGACTTCGATGCCGACTCGCTCGACCTGTACGAACTGGTCATGGAGCTCGAGGACCGGTACGGGATCTCCGTCTCCGAGCAGGAGGCGGGGGAGATCGAGACGGTCAAGGATGCAGTCGACTTTGTCCTGGTCAAGGCGGATTCGTGAACGGCGCCGCAGGGCCCCCGACCCCGGTCGGGAGTCGCTGCGGGAGCTGATCGGGCAGCTGCCAGACGGGCGAAGGGACGAGGCCCTTCGGCATACATCCTGGACGAGCGAGCGGCTCGGCTCATACGAGCGCCTCGCCTTCCTGGGCGACAGTGTCCTCGGGCTCTCGGTGGCGGAAACGCTCCATCGGGACAACCCGACGATGGATGCCGGTGAACTGACCAAGATCCTCAACCAGGCGGTGAGCGGTGAGGCCTGCGCCGAGGTGGGGGAGGAGATCGGCATCCCGGAGATGCTGAAAGCAGCCGAGCCCCAAGGGGAGGACGGGGGACATACTTCGGCCGCATCGCTCCTGGCGGCCGAGCGACCGCTCCCCGAAGTGACGGAGGCCCTTATCGGGGCCTGCTTCCTCGAGTTCGGCTTCGAGCTGACCTCGGCGGCCGTTTCGAAGGCCTTCACGCCCCGTATAGAGCGGGTCCGTTCGAATCGGACCGACTTCAAGTCGGCCCTCCAGGAGTTGCTCGCGTCGAAGGGCGAGACGGTGTCCTACGAGGTCGTGGCGACCGAAGGTCCGCCGCACGACCGAACCTATGAGGTCGCCGCAGTGGTTGGGGGTGACGATGTCGGCCGGGGCTCGGGCCGGAGCAAGAAATCGGCCGGTCAGGCAGCCGCCGAGGCAGGACTCGAGTCCCTGGAAGAGAGCGGTCCCTCGTGAGGTCAGTTCCGTCCCGGGAGGACCGTTCCAGCGCTGGGTGTGGCGTCCGACGTGACCGTAAGCCTTAGGTGCCGATGTTCCTCAAATCGCTGACCATCAACGGTTTCAAGTCCTTCCCCGAGCGGACGGGACTCGAGTTCTCCCCCGGTGTGAGCGTGATCATCGGCCCGAACGGTTCCGGAAAGTCGAACATCACCGACGCAGTCCTCTGGGCACTTGGGGAGCAGAGCCCCGGTGCCGTTCGCGGCATGACCATGCAGGATGTGATTTCGGAGGGAGGAGGGTCGATGGGCGCCCGTTCATCGGCCGAGGTCGAGGTCGTGTTCGAGGCCCCCGAGGGCTCCGACTTCTCCGAGATCTCGATAAGTCGCCGGCTGACCCGCGACGGAGAAGGGGAGTACAGGCTGAACGGGGCCCGATGTCGTCTGGTCGATGTGATCGAAGTGCTCTCCGACGCCAACCTCGGCAAGGAAATGCATTCGGTGATCAGCCAGGGGCAGGTCGATTCGATCGTCGGCTCGAAGCCCGCTCAGCGGAGGCTCCTGATCGAAGAGGCGGCGGGACTCGGGAAGTTCAGGCGCAGGCGTCGCCGGTCCGAGTTGAAGCTGAAGGCGACCCGCGAGAACCTCTCCAGGGCACTCGATGTCGAGCGTGAGGCCAAGCGGGCGCTCAGGCCCCTCAAGGAACAGGCCAATGCCGCCGAGATCGGAGCCAAGATCGAGCGGGAGGAGCTCGGACTCAAAGCGAGGATCATCGCCGAGGAGATCAGGTTCGGCCAGGACCGCCTCGAGGCGGCGCGGGGTCTCGCCGAGAAGGCCCGCGGTCGTCGATCCGAACTCGAGAAGAGGCTCGGCGAAGTATCGAAGCGGAGGACGGCGGCCGAGGAGCGATTCGCGGACCGCGACCGGCTGAGGACGGAACTCTGGGAAACGCTCAACGACCTGAGGGGAGCCCGGGAGCAGGTCCACCTGGCGACCGTCTCGATCTCGGAGCGTGGTCGCTCGCTCGAACCGGAGATCGAACTGCTCCGGCGGGAGCTCGAGCCCCTTTCACTCGATCTCGAGGGAACGGCCGGGGAGCCCGACCGCGCCCGACGTCTGGTCGATGAGCTCGGTGCCGTCGAAGTCGGTCTGGGGAGAGCCAGCCGCGGCCTCGAGCAAGCCGGCTCGGAGGGGTCCGAGACGGACCGACTGGCTGGCCTGGCGGAGGTTCATGCAGGAACCCAGGAGGCCCAGGACCACGCTCGCCGTGCCGAGAGCCTCCTGGGTGAGCGCCATCGGGAGAGGCTGGGAGAGCGCCTCGGACGGGCGGAGGCACTGCAGGGGGCGATCTCCGGTCTCGCCGAAGCTGCAACCGGGACGGCCGAGGCGCTCGCCTCCAGGATCGAGACCGCGGAGCTAGTTGCGGTCGGAAGCGATGCGGAAGAGGCGCACGAGCACGAGGCCGAGCTGAGGACGTGTTCCGACGAGGCTGTCCAGATACAGGCCGACCACCGCACGGTCGCCGAGGAGGTCACCGAAGCCGAGGTCGAGGCCGCCCAGCTCGAAAACCGGAGGGCGGAACGGGTCGCCGAGATCGCGCGGATCGAGTCCCGGCTCGGCGAACCCCTCCAGGAGGCTGGGGAGCCGATGGACGACGAGGAGCGCGAAACGATCGAGCGCAGGCTCGAGGCGCTGGCCCGCAGGCGTGAACGGATCGGTCCGGTCAATCCCCTCGCCCAGCGTGAATACGAGGAGGCCCAGGAGCACCACGCGGGGCTGGTCGAACAACGAGAGGATTCCGAGCGGGCGCTTCGGGAACTGGAGGACATCATCCGGGAAATCGATACGGAGATGTCCCGCTCCTTCGAGCAGACCTTCGATGCCGCCGCTGCGAACTTCGAGCAGGTGATCGCCCACCTCTTCCCGGGCGGCTCCGGCAAGCTGAAGAAGGTCGAGCTCGAGGGACCGGTCGATCCGGAGTCGGAGGCGACCGATCCCGAGGGGGAGCCGGACGGGGATGAGGTACCGGCCCCCGGCGAGCCGAAGTTCGGGGTCGAACTAGAGGTGACCCCGAAAGGCAAGAAGACCCGTCAGATGCGGCTGCTGTCCGGTGGCGAGAAGGCGCTCACCGCCCTCGGGTTCGTCTTTGCCGTCTTCCTCGCCCGCCCATGCCCCTTCTACATCCTCGACGCGGTCGAGGCTGCCCTCGACGACGCCAACATCGCCAGGTTCCTCGAACTGGTCGGGGAGTTCTCCACCCGGACCCAGTTCATCATCGTCACCCACCAGAAATTGACGATGGACGCAGCCGACGTCCTCTACGGCGCCAGCATGGGCGGTGACGGGATCACCAGGGTCGTCTCACGCCGCCTCCCTCCGGCCCGGGTCGAGGAGTCCGGGGTCGAGGAGCGGCTAGACCGCGCGGCCTGAGGGACCGGAGTGGCCACGACCTGGGCCGACGTCTTCGAGACGGGGAGGCCGCCCGGCGGCCCTTCCGAGATCCAGGAGACCGAGGCGGAGCCGGCCCGCAGGGGTGCCTTCGCCCGACTGAGGGAATCGCTCTCCCGTAGTCGCCGCGCCCTCGCATCGGAGATCGGCGCGGGACTCTTCGAGCGAATCGACTCCTCGACCTGGGAGCGCCTGGAGGAGGCCCTGGTCATGGCCGATGTCGGGGTCACCGTCACCGCCTCGGTCGTCGGCGACCTCGAACGCGAGGTCGAGGCGGGAGAGGTGGCCGCAACTCCCGATGCAGTCAGGGAGCGTCTCGTCGAGCTCCTCGCGGCCGTCGCCTCGATACCCGGTGGCCCGATCGTCCTCGATGGTGATCCGTCGGTGATTCTCCTGACCGGTGTCAACGGCAGCGGCAAGACGACTTCGGCCGGCAAATTGGCCTGGCGGCTGCGCGAGGAGTTCGGCCTTTCCGTCCTGCTCGGGGCCGCCGATACCTACCGGGCGGCTGCCGGGGAACAGCTCGAGGCCTGGGCCGATCGGGCCGGGGCTGGACTGGTCTCGGCCCAGCAGGGTGCCGATCCCGGAGCCGTCGCCTTCGACGCGATTGCGGCTGGCAAGGCCAGGGGTGCCGACGTGGTGATCATCGACACGGCAGGCCGGCTCCAGACCGAGAAGAGCCTGATGGATGAGTTGGCAAAGGTGAGGCGGGTGGTCGAGCGCGAGGCGCCGGGGGCCCCCCACGGGGCATTGATTTCGATCGACGCAACCACCGGCCAGAACGGGCTCCGCCAGGCAATGGCGTTTTCGGAAGCGGTCCCGCTCGATGGGGTGGTCCTGACCAAGCTGGACGGTTCGGCCAAGGGCGGGATAGCCCTCGCGATCACATCCGCACTCGGCATTCCGGTCCGGATGGTCGGGGTCGGTGAGGGAATCGAAGACCTCACTCCGTTCGATTCCGGGGAATTCGCCCGGGCCCTTCTCGATCCGGGCGAATAGCCCCGCCAACAGCGGGCATCTCCTCGGCCGGTCGGTACGCTGGGCGGGATGTTCGACCAGCTTTCGGAACGCCTTCGCACCGCACTCGACCCGCTTGGCAAGAAGGGCCGGATCACGGACGAAGACGTTGATCGGGCGATGCGTGAAGTACGACTCGCCCTGCTCGAGGCGGACGTCAACTTCAAGGTGGTCAAGCAATTCACCGAGGGAGAAAGGCAACGCTGTCTCGAGACCGAGGTGACTGCGAGCGTCGACCCGGGCCAGCAGGTCATCAAGGTCGTCAACGATGAGCTGGCCGGCCTCATGGGCGGGACCGGTCGGGAACTCGCGATGGCCGACGAGGGCCTTACGGTCATCCTGCTGGCGGGCCTCCAGGGCTCGGGAAAGACGACCACCGCGGCCAAACTCGCATCGATGCTGGTCGGGGAGGGCCTAAAGGTGGGGGTAGCTGCCTGCGACCTCCAGCGACCAGCGGCGGTCGAGCAGCTTGCAAACGTCGGGGGTCGGGCAGGGGCGACGGTGATCACCAGACCGGGAGCGTCCGATCCGGTTGCCGTGGCGACCGAGGCACGACAGGAGGCCCTCGACTCCGGGCTCGACGTCCTGATCGTGGACACCGCCGGAAGGCTCGACGTGGACCAAGAGCTGATGGAGGAGCTCTCGGCGATCCGCAAGGCCGTCCGCCCCCACGACGTGCTGCTCGTGGTGGACGCGATGACCGGTCAGGCCGCGGTAGAGGTTGCCCAGGCCTTCTCGGACTCGGTCGGGGTGGACGGGGTGGTCCTGACCAAGCTCGACGGCGATGCCCGGGGCGGTGCAGCGCTCTCGGTTCGGGCGGTCACCGGGAGTCCGATCCTCTTCGCCTCGACCGGGGAGGGCCTCGAAGCCTTCGATCGCTTCCACCCCGACCGCATGGCCGGGCGAATACTCGGCATGGGGGACATCCTCAGCCTGGTCGAGAAGGCTGAACGCGAGGTCGATCGTGATCAGGCCGAAGAGCTGCAGCGGAAGATGGCCTCCGATGGCCTCACCCTCGAGGATTTCCTGACCCAGATGCGACAGGTCCGGAAGATGGGTCCGCTCGGCTCCCTGCTCGGGATGATGCCCGGACTCGGCCAGATGAAGCAGCTCAAGGAGGCCGACCTCGACGAACGGGAGCTCGACCGGGTCGAGGCGATCATCCTCTCGATGACCCCTGAGGAGAGGCTCAACCCGGAGCTCGTGAAGGGCTCGCGTCGCCGCCGGATCGCCACTGGATCGGGGACCTCGATCCAGCAGGTCAACAACCTGGTCAAGCAGTTCGGCCAGATGAGGCGGCTGATGAAGCAGGTTGCTTCGGGAGGGATGCCTGACCCCGAAGCCCTCGCAAAGGCGGTCGGCAAGCCGGCCCGCCCCCGGGTGCGGCGGCGCTGAGACCCTGTAAGGTGCCGATCCGATGGTCCGGATAAGACTCAAGCGCGTGGGTTCGAAGAAGAACCCGATCTGGCGGATAGTCGTCGCCGATCGCCGTTCCCCCAGGGACGGCCGGAATATCGAGACGATCGGCCAGTACAACGCCCAGACCGATCCTTCGACGATCGAGGTCGATGAGGATCGCGCCCGGTACTGGCTGGAGAAGGGTGCGCGGCCGACCCGTCGGGTCGCCGGGCTCTTCCGGATCAAGGGAATCGACGCCCAGGGGAGCTGACGGACCGGTGCAGGAGATGCTCCTGTTCATGGTGCGCTCCCTGGTCGACGACCGGGACGCCGTCGAGGTCGACGAAATCGAGGAGGACGACGATCTGGTCTACGAGGTCACGGTGGCCGAGGACGACCTCGGTCGGGTGATCGGTCGGGGTGGCCGGGTAGCCAAGGCGTTGAGGACGGTCGCGAGGGCGGCCGCTCAAGACGACCGGCGCGTCCTGGTCGACATCCTCGACTAGGAGGGAGGGCCGCCCGGTGCGGTTCGACATCTTCACTCTGTTTCCCGACGCCTTCGAGTGGCTGCTCGGCCAGCGGAGCTTCCGCAAATCAGGTGAAGAGGGCGCCGAGTTCACCCTTCGGGACTACCGCACCTGGAGCCCGTTGAAGGGCGGGCGGGTCGACGATTCCCCCTACGGAGGAGGCTCCGGGATGGTGATCCGGGTCGATGTCGTCGATGCTGCCCTCCGGGGGGTCTACGGTGATGGTCCTCGGCCCCGAACAGTCCTGCTCAGCCCGGTCGGTCGCCAGCTCGACGAGGACCTGGTCACGGAGCTTGCGGCCGAGCCCTCCCTTGCCCTTCTCTGCGGCAGGTACGAGGGCTTCGACCAGCGGGTCCACGACCATCTGGCCGATGACGAGGTTTCGATCGGGCCTTACGTCCTCGCCGGGGGTGAGCTGCCGGCGATGGTGCTTGCGGACGCCGTGGTCCGACGTCTGCCGGGCGCGCTCGGGGACCCTGGGAGCTCGGTCGAGGAGTCCTTTTCCGAAGCGCTCGGTGGGCAGCCGGAGTACCCCCACTACACCCGCCCCCCCGAGTACGAGGGCTGGACCGTCCCCGAGGTCCTGCTCTCCGGGGACCACGAATCGGTCGAGAGCTGGCGCAAGGAGCAGAGTGCTGTTCGTGCTGCCGGTGTCGGCCACGAGCGGACTGGCGACTCGGTAGCATCCCCGGGCCGCTCCCCGCGGGACGACGACCGAGGGGCCGGCTGAGACTTTCCCCCTCCCACAGGGACCAGAGATGAGCACGACCATCGACGACATCGAGCGCAGCCAGTTGCGCAGCGGCCTCCCGGACTTCTCTCCCGGGGACCGGGTCCGTGTCCACTTCCTCGTGATCGAGGGCAACCGCAGTCGACCCCAGGTCTTCGAGGGCGTGGTGATCAAGCGGCAGGGTTCGGGCGTCCGCGAGACCTTCACGGTGAGGAAACAGTCTTTCGGAGTTGGGGTCGAGAGGACATTCCCGCTCCACTCTCCGAAAATCGAAAAGCTCGAAGTCGCATCCCGCGGTCGTGTTCGCAGGGCAAAGCTCTACTACCTGAGGGGACGGACCGGGAAGGCGGCGAGGGTCTCCGAACGGCGCTGGGGGATCGACGAGGAAGTGATCGGAACCGGAGAGGTCGGGGCGGTGGATGCATCCGGTGAGGGACTTGCCCCCGAGGAAGTTCCCGAGGAGGCTCCGGTCGATGGGGCTGAAGGTGAGGCTCCCGAAGGCGAAGCCGGGGAGGAGGGAGTCGAGGCCGGGTCTGCTAGTGAGGCATCGGTTGAGGAGGCGTCTGAGACTGCTGCCGAGAGCGAGGGTCAGCCGGATGGCGGAGATGAAGCCGGGGCCGAGGCCTCCGAGGGCGAACCGACCGAGGAAGCGCCGGCCGGAGACGACACGGGCCCGGACGGGTCCGACCAAGAGGAAGCCAGGGAAGAGGACTGAGTCCGCTCATCCCCAAGCCGAAGACGGCCCGGGGAAGTTTCTTCGAGCTGATCATCATCGTCGCGGTCGCCGTCGGCCTTGCGCTGCTCGTCCAGGCCTTCGTGGTCAAGCCGTACCAGATCCCCTCGGGCTCGATGCTGCCCACCCTCCAGATCGGCCAGAGGGTCTTGGTCAACCGTTTCATCCTCGACTTGACCGACCCGAAACCCGGCAACATCGTTGTCTTTCATCCACCCGAGGCGGTCGTGGGAGGCGGTCCCGAGTGCGGCGCGGTTCGCCCCGAGGACCAGAGCTGTCCTAGGCCGGCGATCAGGAAATCCTCCGAGACTTTCATCAAGCGGATCGTCGCCGGACCCGGTGACACCGTCTCGATTCGCAACGGACTACCTGTGGTGAATGGGAAGGTCGAGCGCCCCGATGGCTACGAGATCACCCCGTGCGGACCGGCCGGTCTCGGCTGCGACCTGCCGAGACCGATCCGTATCCCGCCAGGCCACTACTTCCTTATGGGCGACAACCGCGGTCAAAGCGACGACTCGCGCTTCTGGGGGCCCCTGCCAGAGGAGTGGCTGATCGGCAAGGCGTTCGGCACCTACTGGCCCCCGAACCGGATCGGCGGCCTTTAACCGGCAAGTGATCGGTGCGCTGACGGGGTCCGGGCGGGATACCCTGAGCGCGATGGCACCGCGAGGCAAACCGGAAGAGCACGACCTCTTCCGTCACGACCTCGAGCTCGGGGGTTCCCTGGTGGTCGGGGCCGAGGAGGCCGGGAGGGGATGCCTCGCCGGACCGATCGTCGCAGCGTCGCTCAGCTTCGAGCGCTCCACGC
>JBJTBP010000094.1:0-3205 GCA_046091385.1 Solirubrobacterales bacterium
AGGGGCGCCGAACGAGCTCTGCCCGGCCGGCCGGATGGCTGCCTGGATTATCAAGCGGGAGCCATTACTCCTGGCCCAGACGGCAACCGTGGTTCCATCAGCTCCCGTTGCCACCTGAGCTGACAAGGCAGTCTGACCTGCAACAGAGAGGTTCTCCGGGGCGCTGAAGGTGGTCTGCCCTGCAGGGCGGGTCGCCACCTGAATCACGGGGGTCGTTCCGTCGCTCCGGCTCCATACCGCAATGGCCGAACCGTCGGGCGCCACAGCCACCTGCTGGCCGTTCGCCCCCTGACCCGCCGCAGAAAGGTTGGCTGCCGGAAGCTGCCAGGTGGGGCCAATCGCTTCGGCGGCGGGGGCCAAGAGGGCGCAAACCAGTGGCGCCAGAACCCCCATGAATGTGCGTAGTGGAATCAGTGCCCGTCCCCTCTGGGACCGTAACACCCGGATCCCCCTGTAGGTGCGGGTTGCTGAGTCGGTTCAGGCGGGGGCCTAGCGCTTGCGCTTCAGGTTCAGCTTGCGGTTGGCGGTGATCGCCTCACCCGCGGTGGGGGTGAAGGTGGTGCGGAGGGTGAGTTTCAAAGCCGCCTTGCGGAGGGCGGAGCGGCCCCTCTTGCCGAGGTTGCAGTTCAGGGTGTAGGTGCCGGCCTTGGCTGCGCTCTTCGAGGCCCTGCACCAGGTCTTCGTCTTCTTGCCCTTGCCGGTCGTGGCCCGCTGGGCGATCTTCCCCGCACCCGACACCTTGACCTTCGAGGTGACGAGTACCGAGTTCTTGGTGACCTTGACCTTCGGTGCCATGACGGTCACCGTGGGCGTGGGCACAGGGGGAGCAAGGGGGGTCACAGGTGCTGAAGCGGTCGAGGCGGGGGTCTGCCAGGTGTTCAGCTTGGCCCGGGCGGTGAAGGTGTAGGCGGTACCGGCGGTCAGGCCGGTGACCTCACAAGATGTCGCTGGCGGGGTGACGGTGCACCCTCTGGAGGGAGCCTCGACCGCGGTCACGAGGTAGGAGGAAGGGACGCCGTACCGACGGTCGGTCGGGTTGGCGGGAACGGTCACCACCACCGCCTCCTTACCGGCAGTGGCCGTAGGAGTTGAAGGCGTGTCCGGCGGTGCCGGCTGGATGTCACCGCCGGACGGGCTGATCTTGCTGACGGTGTCGTCGCTGAAGTTGTTGACGAACAGATTCCCCAGGCTGTCGATGGAAACACCGCTGGGACTGTTCAGTCCACCGGCGCTGACGAAGGAGACCGTGACCGCGCCCGCAGCGGTGATCTTGCTGACGCTTGCCGAGCCGGTGTTGATGACGTAGACATTCCCGGCCGAATCAACCGTCGCCGCCCGGGGGTTGAAGCCGACGTTGAAGCTGGTCAGCGTGCCGGCAGCGGTGATTCGGCTCACGGTGTCGATGTTGTCGTTGGCGGTGTAAACGTTCCCGGCCGAGTCGACGGTAATCCCCCACGGGTTCGCTCCAGCTCCGAGGCTGACCGGCCAGGGTGCCCCGGCCGGAGTGCCTGAAGGGGTGAACTTGGAAACCGTGTCGGTGCCGTTGTTGGCGGTGTAGAGGTTGCCGTCGAGGTCGAAGGCCAGGGCGTACGGGGAGGATCCAGCCCCGGTGTTGGCAAACAGCGTTGCCACGCCGCCCGGAGTGACCTTGGTCACCGAGTCGCCGCCAGCGTTCGCGGTGTAGAAGTTGCCGGCCTGATCGGTGGTGATCCCGAGTGGCACCGTTCCCGTTCCGGCCGGCCAGGGCGCACCGGCCAGCGCTCCGGCGGCTGTGATCTTGCTGACTGAGTTGAAGTTTGCGTTGGAGGCGAAGACGTTCCCGGCGTCATCGACCGCGGCATTCCAGGGGTCGGGAGCAGCGATCGGCCAGGGTGCTCCTGCCGCTCCGCCGCCAGGGAGCAGCTTGCTGACATCGTCCGTCGTGAAGTTGGTGGTAAAGACGTTCCCGGAGGAGTCAAGTGCGATGCCCTGGGGTCCGTCGCCGGTGGGCCCGAAGGTGGAGAGGGTGGCGGCCTGGGTTCCGGCGGGCAGCAGGGTTGCGGAGGCCAGTGCCGCCACGGGCAGGGCAACGGCGAGGGCCCGCCCAAGCCAAGGCGCCCCTGCCCACCCGGATGTGAATCGTGAGATCAGTACTCGTCCCCTCTGGGACCGTAACACCCGGATCCCCCTGTGGGTGCGGGTGTAGGGAATACTCCGCGGATGCTCTACGGGGGGAAGGTCGCGGTAGTAACTGGCGGGGCGAGCGGGTTCGGCAAGGGAGTCGTCGAGCGGCTGGCCGACGAGAGCGCGAGCGTGGTGCTGGCCGACGTCGATGGCGAGGGTGGCCGGGAAGTCGCCCAGGAGACCGGCGGAGTGTTCGTCGAGTGCGACGTAAGCCGGCCCGAGTCCTCGACCGAGATGGTCGAGGTGGCGGTTGAGGAATTCGGCGGGGTGGACATCGCCTTCCTGAACGCCGGGGTCAGTACCGGTTGCGGGATGTTCGAGGATTTCGACCTCGAGGCCTACCGGCGAGCGATGGGAATCAACCTGGACGGGGTCGTGTTCGGGCTGAACGCAGTGGTCCCGGCGATGAGGGAGAGGGGTAGCGGCCAGATAGTCGCCACGGCCTCCCTGGCCGGGCTTACCGGAGTGCCGATGGATCCGATCTATGCCGCGAACAAGCACGGGGTGGTCGGGTTGGTCCGCTCGGTCGGGCCGCTGCTCGTCCAGGAGCAGATTCACCTGAACGCGATCTGCCCGGGGTTCGCCGACACCAAGATCATCGAGCCGATCAAGGAGGCGCTCGAGGGCGAGGCGGTGCCGATCATCCCCGTCTCGGTGGTGGTCGACGCGACGATCGGGCTGCTCGAATCGGGCGAGTCCGGCCAATGCCGATTCGTCCAGCCCGGCCGCGAGCCGGAGGACTTCCGTTTCAGGAACGTGCCTGGGCCGAGGTAAGCCCAGACACGAGAGGAGAGGGGGTAAAGGGGGGAGCCCGTGGTGCGGACCCTGCATCCGCGACCACGAACCCCGTTTCCCCTTTGTCGCCCACCCCCGGGGGCGGTCGGACCGGTTTTCCCTGGCTACCTAAAGCCGTACTCGCGCGGTCCTTCGACCAATGAAACCCCTCAGTCGCCGGGAAGGTGCGGTGGGATGATCGGCCGGTTCACGTATTTTTTCGGGTAGGAAATGAGCGCGCGCAGGGATGCAATGACAGGGGTCTGGG
>JBJTBP010000095.1:0-14335 GCA_046091385.1 Solirubrobacterales bacterium
CCTGGCCCTCACCCTCGAGCGCCTCGAGCACCTGGTCCGCTCGGCCGACCCCGATGCTTCCCTCCAGCGGATCGGCCTCTCGGCCACCCAGCGTCCCCTCGAGCGGGTGGCCGGCTTCCTCTCCGGCCCAGGCCGTGACTGCGCCATAGTCGATGCCTCCGAGCCGAAGGCCCTCGACCTCGAGGTCGTGGTACCAGTGGAGGACATGACCCAGCCGGGCGCACCGGAGGGCGAAGAGGAGACCGTGCGTTCGATCTGGCCGGCGATCTACCCGGAGCTGCTCGAGCTGGTCCGCTCCCACACCTCGACCATCGTCTTCGTCAACAACCGCCGGGCCGCCGAGCGGCTGGCCCAGCGCCTGAACGAACTCGATCTCGAACAGGCCGAGTCCGCCGCGGCAGAGAGCGGTGACGGGTCCGCACCCGACCCAGCGGACCATCCCCTCCTCGCCCGGGCCCACCACGGTTCGCTCTCCCACGAGGAGCGAGCCGAGGTCGAGGAGGAGCTCAAATCCGGCCGGATCCCCTGCCTGGTCGCAACCTCATCGCTCGAGCTGGGGATCGACATGGGCGCGGTCGACCTGGTCATCCAGGTCGAATCCCCCAAGTCGGTCAGTCGCGGCCTCCAGCGAGTCGGCCGGGCCGGCCACGGACTCGGTCAGACCTCCAAGGGCAGGATCTTCCCCAAGTTCCGAGGCGACCTGCTCGAGGCCGCCGTCGTCGCCGACCGGATGAAAGGCGGCGAGATCGAGGACACGGTCGTCCCCTCCAATCCGCGCGCCGAGCTCGCCCAGCCCCTCGTCTCGATGGCCTCGACCGCGACCTGGGACGTCGACGACGCCTTCCAGCTGGTCACCCGTTCGGCCTCCTTCCGCGACCTCTCCCGGGAGCAGTTCGAGAACGTCCTCGACATGCTCGACGGGCGCTACCCGTCGGATCGCTTCGCCGACCTCCGCCCCCGGATCGTCTGGGACCGGACGGAGAGTACGATCGAGGGCCGCAAGGGCTCCCGCTCGCTGGTCGTGACCAACGCCGGCACGATCCCCGACCGCGGCCTCTACGGGGTCCACCTCCCCGATGGCCGCCGGGTCGGCGAGCTCGATGAGGAGATGGTCCACGAGGCGCGAAACGGCCAGGTCTTCCTGCTGGGGGCGACCGCCTGGCGGATCCAGGAGATAACGAGGGACAGGGTGATCGTCGTTCCTGCCCCCGGCGCCCCGGGGGCGATCCCCTTCTGGCGGGGCGAGGGAATCGGCCGCCCCGCCGAGCTGGGCGAGGCGATCGGTCGCTTCTCCCGCGAGGCAGTCGAGGCCGACCCGGCCGAGCTCGCCGAGAGCCATGGGCTGAGCGAGCTCGCCGCCCGGAATCTGGTCGCCTACCTGCGCGAGCAACAGGAGGCGACCAAGGTCGTCCCATCAGACCGGACGGTCGTGGTCGAGCGGTTCCGCGACGAGATCGGTGACTGGCGGCTCTGTGTCCTCACCCCGTTCGGCGGCCGGGTCCATGCTGCCTGGAGCCTCGCGATCGCCCATCGCCTGCGAGAGCGCGAGGGCCTGGAGGCCGACGCGATCTACTCCGACGACGGGATCGCGATCCACCTGCCCGACTCCGACGAGCCGCCCTCGGCCGATCTCGTCCTGCTCGAACCGGATGAGCTCGAGGACATGGTGGTCGCCGAGCTGGCCGGCTCGGCCCTCTTCGGCTCCCGCTTCCGCGAGAACGCGGCCCGCTCCCTGCTGATCCCCCGGGCCTACCCGGGCAAGCGCACCCCGCTCTGGCAGCAGCGGCTCAAGTCCCAGAGCCTGCTCGAGGTAGCCCGCGAGTTCCCCCGCTTCCCGGTGATCCTCGAGACCTACCGCGAGTGCCTCTCCGACGTATTCGACCTTCCTGCGCTCGATCGGCTGCTTCGCCGCCTTCATGCCCGCGACCTAACCCTGGTCGAGGTCGAGACCAGGACGGCCTCCCCTTTTGCCTCCTCGCTCCTCTTCGACTACGTCGCGACCTACATGTACGAGGGGGACACCCCGAGCGCCGAGCGCCGGGCGACCGCCCTCTCGCTCGACCGGGAGCTGCTCCGCGAGCTGCTCGGCCAGGACGAGCTCCGCGACCTGATCGATCCCGAGGCGCTCGAAGAGGTGATCGCCACCCTCCAATACCTCGATCCGAAGATCCAGGCCTCCGATCGGGACGCGCTTCAGCAGATCCTCCGCCGACTCGGGGACTTGACCCCCCAGGAGGTTGCCGACCGGGTCGCCGAGGGCTACTCGGCCGAGTCGATGCTCGAGAACCTGGTCCGCGAGCGCCGCGTCATCGCCGTCCGGATCAATGGTGAGGAGCGCTACATCGCCGCCGAGGACGCCGGCCTCTACCGCGACGCCCTGGGCGTTTCGCCCCCGGGCGGGCTGCCCTCGGCCTTCCTCGAGGAGCGTGACGACCCGCTGGCCACCCTCGTTGCCCGCTGGACCCGAAGCCAGGGCCCCTTCCTCGCCGGGGAGCTCCGGGAGCGCTACGGGGTCGACCCGACTCCGGTTCTGAAGGCGCTCGAGGCCGAGGGGGAGCTTGTCCGAGGCGAGATCCTCCCCGGCGGGACCAGCCGGGAGTGGTGTGAGGCCGACGTTCTCCGCCGGATCCGCAGGGCAAGCCTCGCCCGCCTGCGTGAGGAGGTCGAGCCGGCCGATGCGGCCGAGTACGCCCGCTTCGTCGCCTCCTGGCAGGGGGTCGACCGGAACACCCGGGCCGGTGCCGGGGTCGATCGCCTGCGGGAGGTGCTGGTACCGCTCCAGGGGGTCGCCCTTACCCCGACCGTCTGGGAGCGAGACGTCCTGCCCCGCAGGATCGGGGCCTGGAACCCGGCCTGGCTGGACGAGCTGACCACCTCGGGAGAGGTCGTCTGGATCGGTGCCGGAGCTCTCGGGCGCTCCGACGGCCGAGTCGCGCTTTACTACCGCGAGGACGTCCGTCTCGCCGGCCCACCCCCGGCGCTCGCCAAGCTCGAGCGGCCCGAGGGCGAGGCCCACGACGCGATTCGGGAGGCTCTTGCCGGTGGCCCAACCTTCTGGCTCGACCTCTCCGCCTCGATCGATATTCCGGCCGAGGAACTTCACGAGGCGCTCTGGGACCTCGCCTTCGCCGGGGAGATAACCAACGACGCCTTCGCCCCCTTGCGCTCCCCGAGGCTCCGCCCGGCCCGTCGCGAGACCGGCCGCGGGCGGCGCTTCTCTCCGCGACGGAAGGCCCAGGGCCCGGCCGTCCAGGGAAGGTGGTCACTGACCGCGCCGCTCTTCGAGGATGCCCCACCCGCAGGACCCCGCCTTCGGGCCCAGGCCGAGCTGATGCTCGAGCGCTACGGCATCCTCACCCGGGAGATGGCCCTGGCCGAGGGCATCCCGGGCGGCTTCTCGGCGCTCTACCCCGAGCTTTCCAACCTCGAGGTGCTGGGTTCGGCCAGGCGCGGCTACTTCGTCGAGGGCCTGGGTGGGGCCCAGTTCGCCCTCGCCGGAGCGGTCGAGCGGCTCCGGGGCATGCCGGCAGCCGACGGCTCCCTGACCGTTCTCGCCTCGACCGACCCTGCCTCGCCGTGGGGGGCGATGCTGGCCTGGCCGAAGCTCGAGGGTGGCCGACGGGCGGCCCGTACCCCGGGTTCCTTCGTCGTCTCCAGGGACGGGGCCCCGCTCCTTTACGTCGAGAAGGGCGGCCGGGGCCTGCTCAGGCTCGATCCATCGCTCGAGGGCCAGGACCTGGCCGACTGCCTGGCCGAGCTGGCCCGCCTCGCCGGGGAGAAGGTGATCCCGGAGCTCGGGATCGAACGGCTGGACGGCGAATCGGTCCTCGGTTCGGAGTTCGAGCCGCTACTCACCTCGGCCGGCTTTGCCCGAAGGCCCCGCAAGCTGGTCGCACCCTCGTGATGCCGACCCGGGGCACGAACAGAAGGGGCTGAACCGGTGGCCGAGGGCGACACCGTGATGAGGATGGCCCGCCGGAGCGAGCGGGCCTTCGAGGGCCGGGATGTAGTCGCGGCCGTGGCGCCCAACCCCCGCAACCCTATCCGTCCCGGAGTCGATCGACTCGAGGGCCGGGGGCTCGAGCAGGCCGAGACCCGCGGCAAGCACCTGATCCTCCACTTCGGCGATGACCTCGCCCTCCACGCCCACATGGGCATGAACGGGGGCTGGTACGCCTACGGCCCTGGCCAGCGGTGGAAGCGGCCACGGCGTTCGGCCTGGCTGGTTCTCGACCTGGGCGGGGTCGAGGTGGTCGAGTTCGGCGGAACGATGATGCGGCTGATTCGACCGATCGAACTCGGCCGCGACCCCCGGCTGGCCCGACTCGGCCCCGACATCCTCGACGGGCCGGCCGCTGTCGAGCGGGCCACGGAGAACGTCCTCGCCGCCCCCAGCCTGGAGCTCGGCGAAGCGCTCTTGAACCAACGACTGGTCGCCGGGATCGGCAACATCTTCAAGAGTGAGTCCTGCTTCGAAGCGGGACTCGACCCGTGGCGTTCGGTCGGCGACCTCGACCCGGAAGAAGCCACCCTCGTGCTCGAGGTTGCCGCCAAACAGATGGAGCGCGGGGTCGAGACCGGCCGGCGCCCGGGTCGGATCTACCGCAGGGTCGGCCAGCCCTGCATCCGGTGTGGTCAGCGCGTCCTCTCCCGCGGCCAGGGACCGGAGAGCCGGACCACCTACTGGTGTCCCGGTTGCCAGCGGTAGTACTTCGCCCTGCGGGGCTGGTCGTGCGCGATACTTCGGCCATGTCTGGGAAGGGGAGAGAGGGAGAGGGAGTAGCCGCGCTGATCGGCTCGGTTCCGCTCTTCTCCGACCTCGAGCCGGCCGAGGTGGAGCGGATTGCCGCCGTCGCCGTTCCGAGGTCCTTCCCGGCCGGCAGCATGGTCTTTCGTGAAGGCGACCACTCCGATGCCTGCTACGTGGTCCGCTCAGGCCTCTTCCGGGTGACTCGCCAGTATCCCGACGGAAGGGCGATCACCCTGGCCACCCTCGCCCCGGGGGACTTCTTCGGCGAGCTCGCGATGCTCGACGGCGAGGTTCGCTCGGCCAGTGTCGAGGCGGTCGAGGAGGGCGAGTTGCTCGGCCTTCCCGCCAACGACATGCTCTCGCTGCTCGAGCGAAACCCCGAGATCACGGTCAAGGTGGCGACCGCTCTCACCCGGCGCCTCCGCCAGGCGAACGAGCGGATCTCCCGTCAGTCCTTCCAGACGGTCCCCTCCAGAGTTGCCGGCGTCCTCGCCCAGCTCGCCGCCGAGGAGATCGGCGAGGGAGCCGAACGAGAAGTGACGATCCGGATGAAGCAGGCCGACCTCGCTCAGCTGGCCGGTACCTCGCGGGAGAGCGTCAGCCGATTCCTGGCCGACCTGGAGCGGGCCGGGATCGTCGAGGGCGGCCGAGGCCGTGTCACGATCCTCGACCCGCCGCGGCTCAAGGACTACATTTTCTGAACCGATGCCCGAGGGCCTTTACGCACTCAACTTCTATTCCCCGTTCTTCGCCGACCAGCTGCGGCGGGGCCGCAAGGCGGCCACGATCCGCCTCGGCGATAAGCGCGACAAGTACGAACGCAGCCAGGTCGTCTGGGTCACGGTCGGCTCCCGCCACTCACGCCGGGAGAAGATCTTCTCGGCGGTGATCGACGAGGTCTCGGTCAAGCGGCTCTCCGAGCTCTCCCCCCGGGACATCGAACGCGATAACCCCGAGTTCCGACGGGTCGACGAGACAAGGGCTTTCCTCGAACAGATCTACGACCGGCCGATCGACCCGGACGCAGTCGTCTCGGTGATCCACTTCTCCCAGATCGTCGAGCCGGGCATCGGTGGGGGCTTCGGCTCGGTTCCCTCGCCCAACTGATCCCCCGGACCGGTTCCTGACACGAGGAGGCCGGTTGGAGGGGCCGGCTGTTGTATGAAGAAGGGGTATCCGGACGGGTTCCTATGGTCCCGTCCGCGTTCGGGCACGATCTCCGGGCCCGGTTTGGCAAGCGAATCCGCCTGAAAGGGGGCTACATGGCAGAGGAAAGGCTCACAGGCTGGACCGCGTTCGCAGGAGTCGTGATGCTGGTAATCGGCATTCTCGATGCGATCTACGGTTTGGCCGCCCTGCTCAATGACCAGGTCATCACCGAGGCCGGCAACGGCTCCGGGGTGATCATCTGGAACTTCACCGCTTGGGGGTGGATACACCTGATCGTCGGGATAATCCTGGTGTTGACCGCCTTCGGCCTGTTTTCGGCCGCTGGCTGGGCACGAGTCGTCGCGATCATCATCTGTGTGATCGGCGCCGTGGTCCAGGTCGGGATGATCACCGTCTTCCCGCTCTGGTCGCTGATCCTGATCCTGCTCTACATCGCGGTCATCTACAACCTGACCACGAAGGGGATGACTACTACGGCTATGTAGTCATTCAGGGGCCTTCGACGAAGCCCCCCTGACCAAGAGGATCTGGCCTGGCGGCCCCGTCCGGAGTTCCCGGGCGGGGCCGCAGGTCGTTCAGGGCCCCATTTGCAGCCGATTCCCACTCCGGCAGCCCGGCGGGGCCGCCCATAGACTTGATACAGAGGGACTTAGATTTTCGGTGAAAAGCCTTGAAAAACCGCCGAAAACCTGTATTGTCGGTTGTTCTTGGCACTCCAACATCCTGAGTGCCAGACCCTGAAAACTGAGAAAACGCCGCTCCGGCGGGGCCGCCCAGGGCGTGCTCGACCGGTAGGGGCGACGGTCAGAAGCGAAGGTCGACCGGCAGGCCGGTAACCCGGCAGGCGAACGGGCCAGGACAGATCGAAGAAACCAGAACAGGCATCGGAGGTAGGAACGAATGAAGCTGAAGCCCCTAGGGGACAGGCTGATTGTCAGGCCGGTAGAGGAAGAGGAGACCACCGCGAGTGGGATCGTCCTTCCCGAAACGGCGAAGGAAAAGCCGCAGAAGGGATCGGTCGTCGCCGTTGGCGACGGGGCGATCGCCGAGGACGGGACCCGTCGTCCGCTCGACGTGAGCGAAGGTGACGAAGTCCTCTACTCCAAGTACGGCGGCACCGACATCACCGTGGAAGGCGAGGACCTCCTCGTTCTTCGCGAGTCGGACGTACTGGCCAAGGTCCAGTAACGGACAACCACTTCAAGGAGGTAACTGAAACATGGCTCACAAGGAGCTGAAGTTCGCAGAGGAAGCGAGGGGATCGCTTCAGGCTGGCGTCGACACGGTTGCCGACGCAGTCAAGGTCACCCTCGGTCCGAAGGGGCGCTACGTCGTACTCGACAAGAAGTTCGGCGCGCCCACCATTACCAATGACGGCGTGACCATCGCCCGGGAGATCGAAGTCGAGGACGTCTTCGAGAACCAGGGCGCACAGCTGGTCCGCGAGGTCGCCACGGCGACCAACGACGTCGCCGGTGACGGAACCACGACCGCGACCCTGCTGGCGCAGATCATCGTCAACCAGGGGCTCAAGAACGTAGCCGCCGGCGCCAACCCGCTGGCACTCAGGCGCGGGATCGAGCAGGCGGTCGACACCGTGGTCGAGAACCTTCGCGACAAGCAGTCGTCGGAGATTTCGGGCAAGGAGCAGATCGCCCGCGTCGCCGCCATTTCGGCCGCCGATGATGAGATCGGCAACGTGATCGCAGACGCGATCGAGAAGGTCGGCAAGGACGGCGTGGTCAACGTCGAGGAGGGACAGACCTTCGGCATGGAGCTCGACTTCACCGAAGGGATGCAGTTCGACAAGGGCTACATCTCCCCCTACATGGTCACCGACCAGGATCGGATGGAGGCAGTCCTCGAGGACCCCTACATCCTGATCGCCAACCAGAAGATCGGCTCGGTACGTGACGTGCTCCCGATCCTCGAGCAGGTCATGCAGAGCGGCAAGTCGCTGCTGATCGTCGCCGAGGACGTCGAGGGCGAGTGCCTGGCCACTTTGGTGGTCAACAAGCTCCGGGGCACCTTCACCGGTGTCGCGGTCAAGGCACCCGGATTCGGCGACCGCCGAAAGAGGATGCTCGAGGACATCGCCACCCTGACCGGTGGTGAGGTGATCACCGAGGAGATGGGGCTCAAGCTGGAGAACACCCAGCTCGACCAGCTCGGTCAGGCCCGTCGGGTGGTCGTCTCCAAGGACACGACCACGATCATCGACGGTGCCGGCAAGGCCGACGAGATCAAGGGGCGGATCAACCAGATCAAGTCGGAGATCGAGAACACCGATTCCGACTTCGATCGGGAGAAGCTCCAGGAGCGCCTGGCCAAGCTGGCCGGTGGCGTTGCCGTGGTCAAGGTCGGTGCAGCCACCGAGACCGAGATGAAGGAGAAGAAGCACCGCGTCGAAGACGCCCTCCAGGCGGCCCGTGCGGCCCTCGAGGAGGGGATCGTCCCAGGCGGTGGTGTCGCGCTCCTGAACGCCCAGGAGGCGCTCGATCTCGACAAGATCGCCGATGCCGATGAGCGCACCGGTGCCGCGATCATCAACCGCGCGCTCGAGGAGCCGCTCCGGCAGATCTCGGAGAACGGCGGGCTCGAGGGTTCGGTCGTGATCAACAAGGTCCGGGAGATGAAGGACGGCGAGGGCCTCAACGCGGCCACCGGCGAGTACGGCGACATGGTCAAGGAGGGCATCCTCGACCCGACCGTCGTGACCCGCTCGGCGCTGCAGAACGCGGCCTCGATCGCCAAGAACATCCTCACGACGGAGGCCATCGTGGCCGAGCCGCCGGAGGAGGGTGGTGCCATGCCGGCGATGCCGGACATGGGCGGCATGGGAGGCATGATGTAGGGAGCCGGCTACCTGCGGTGATCCGCAGGCCGGGGCGGCCCAATGACCGTCGCCGGAGAGCACTTCGGGTGGGGCGCCGTAGCGCCGCTACTGCCACCCCACCCGAGTCGCACTCCCGCTCGGTCCTGAACCACCCCAGCACTGCGTCTCACCTTGGCAGACGGCTCTGGAGACCTTCTGGTTTCCGAGTCTCGAAAGGCCCCGGCTAAACCCCGGGGCCTTTCTTCTTTATGAACCTCAGCCCGGTCTCGAAAGGACTGCGGCCATCGTGTCGGGTTCGATCCCCAGGGCTCGCAGGTCGGCCGGGCCGGTGGGGGAGGTCATCGAGACCTGCATCAGCTCGACCTCCTGCCAGGTCGCACTTACTCCGGGCCCGGCGAGGGTTCGGATCCCCTCGAGCACTCCCCGGGCGACCGGCATCGGCACCCGGAGGATCGGCCGGGGGCGGGAGGCGAGTGAGGCCAGAAGTTCGGTGATCTCGGCATAGGTCAGCGTCTCCGATCCGGCCAGGTCGACGTGGTCGGGCGCCTCGTCCCGATCGAGGCAGGCAATCACCGCTTCGGCCGCGTTCCTCGACCAGACCGGCTGGAACTCGGCCTTGCCCGACCCGACCACCGGGAGGAAGGGGATGTAAGAGAGCCGGTCGATCAGCTCTATCCAGGGGTCGCTCCGGTCGAAGACCAGGGAGGGCCGGAGGACCGTCGTCTCGAGCGATGAGGCATCGACCGCTGCCTCCCCGGTCCACTTCGACCTCATGAACCGGGTCTTCTGGACCGGTGAGGCGCCGAGTGCACTGAAGTAGAGGAACCTCTCTGCCCCGACCGACTCCGCACCCTCGACCAGCCGGGCGGTCGCGAGGCCGTTCAGCTCCTCCACCGGTATTCCCGGCTGGTCCCGCATCGAGCCGGCCAGGTGGATCACCGTGTCGACCCCGCGGAGTGCCTGGCGGAGCATGTACGGGTCGGAGAGGTCCTTCAGGTCCCCCATCACGATCTGGACGTCGACCCGCACGTCGCCCAGGCGGGACGGCTCCCGGACCAGGCACTTGACCCGCTCGCCACGCCCAAGGAGCATCGGCAGCAGCTGGGAGCCGACCCCACCGGTCGCCCCTGTGAGGAGGATCAAGTCGCGCTTCCCCGCCGCCCGAGCATCGCGGGCAATCCTAGTTGCCGGTGGGCCGCCCCGACCGGGCTCCCGGCGTAGGGAGACCTAAGTCTTCGAGGCCCGGGCAGGAGATCTGATCCGTAAGATGAAGACGAGTCCAGTTGGAGGCAGTTGCCTCCGGGGACCAAGGAAACGACCGGGAGTGAACCCCTCGTGAGCTACGTAATCGCAGAGCCCTGCATCGGAACCAAGGACAACTCGTGCGTCGAGGTCTGTCCGGTGGACTGCATCCACCCGACCCCCGACGAGCCGGGATACGAAGAGGCCGAGATGCTCTTCATCGATCCGGACGAGTGCATCGACTGCGACGCCTGTGTCGAGGCCTGCCCGGTCGATGCCTGCTTCGCCGAGGACCAGCTCCCATCGGAGTGGGTCCACTACGCCGAGAAGAACGCCGAGTACTACAAGAACCGCGGCTGATCCCCCGGGTCCGGCACCAACCCCTCGAGCCCGGGTCCTGGCCGTTCCTCAGTACGACCAACCCCTCCGGCGCGGGTCCTGGCACCAGGATCTCCACTGAACCTCCGAGCGCGCGTTCTCCCAGGCCCTCCCTTTCGGACCCGTCGGCCCGGGTGATCGATCGACCGCACTGAGTCAGGCGGGGGCTCGGGCAGGTGCGCCCGCCTACCCCACCCGTGCCCACTCGCACCTACCCGACCCCCCTGCCTTGAACTCCCAGTTGGTTCCATCCTTCCTCCGTTTCCCAGTGATTCCCCTAGCGCGTGGGTGACGTCGAGTGGTGGACCGAGTCCCAGACCCTTCGTGCGCGGGAGGTAGACGGGGGATGTACTCACCGAGGAGGGGACGACGAGGGTGAGTGCGCCCCCGGCTGCCAGGACCCGCGCTAGTGGGTCTGGTGATGCCTGACGAAAAGACCCGCGCGCCAGACGGGGCGGGATTACTGGGGAACGGCCAGGACCCGCGCCAGAGGGTGGGGGCCTACTGGATGATCGGGAGCTCGCGGGCGTTCTCGCCGAGGGCCGGCGGTTCCGGCGCGGGCGGCAGGTCGCTCTGGAGCATGGGGAGTTCCTGAGGGGTCGAGGCGAGGATCTTCTTGGCGATCCCGATGATCGCCTCCGAGGCTGGGGCATCCGGCTGCTCTTCGACCAGCGGCGTCCCGTCGTCGGCGTGGACCCGCAGGTCTTCCGAGAGCGGAACCTGGCCGAGCAGCGGAACGCCCAGCTCTTCGGCCAGCAGTTCGCCGCCGCCCTCGCCGAAGATCGAGTACTCCTCCCCGGAGGGCGTGGTGAAGCCGGACATGTTCTCGATCACGCCCATCACCTCGAGGTCGACCTTGTCGGCCATGTCGGCCGAGCGCCGGGCGACCGTCTGGGCCGCCGGCTGGGGCGTGGTCACGATCGTCACCTTGGCCTGGGGGAGTAGCTGGGCCAGGGTCATCGCGATGTCGCCGGTGCCGGGCGGCAGGTCGAGCAGCAGGTAATCGAGCTCGCCCCAGGCGACGTCCTCGAGGAACTGTTGGAGGGCCTTGTGGAGCATCGGCCCGCGCCAGACGACGGCCGAGTTGTCCTCGACGAAGTAGCCGATAGACATCGTCTTGACCCCGCCGTCGGATTCCGGCGGGAGGATCTTTCGCTCCCCGTTTACCAGCGGCTTCTCGTCGACCCCGAGCATGCGGGGGATCGAGTAGCCGTAGACATCGCAGTCGAGGGCCCCGGCGCTCTTGCCAAGTCCCTGGAGGGCTGCAGCCAGGTTGGCGGTCATCGTCGACTTGCCGACCCCGCCCTTTCCAGAGGCGACGCAGATCACGTTGCCGACCTGGGCGAGCGCCCCCTGAGGGAGCGAACCCATCCCGAGCTTCTGCTGGAGGTTCCCCTTCTCCTCGTCGGTCAGGACGTCGAAGCCGACCGCGACCCCGGTCACCCCATCGAGCGCGCCGACCGCCTCGGCCACCGCATTCTCGAAGTGCGAGCGGATCGGGCATCCCGGGGTGGTCAGGGAGACGACAACGTCCACCTGGCCTTCCGGCTTTACCTCGACCGAGCGGACCATGCCGAGCTCGACGATGTTTCGGCGTAGCTCCGGGTCGATCACCGTGCTCAACGCCTCGCGGATCTGTGCCTCCTCTGGCAGCGCCATAGGGGCAAGTCTGCCAGATGGCTGCCCCGGGGAGGGGGAGAGAAAGGGCACCCCACGCCTCTAGCGACAAGGGCCCGGGCGCAATCCCCGGCCCGACCGTTGAAGGCGATCGAAGGAGGCCGGTTTGGAGCAGGGGGAGAAGGGGATCACAGGGCGAGCGACCAAGGCGGTGCTCGCCACTTCGAGGCGTCCCGGCACGGTCGCCGCGGCCCTCGCCGCCGTCGGCCTGCTCTGGGGGCTCGGTCCTGGGGCAGGGCTTACCGACGCCGCCCGCTACACCGTCGCCCAGTGTGGCTGGCGGGTCGGCAACGACGGCGACTGGTACCAGTCGGCCGCGGACAAGTTCCACTCCTCCGCCTGGTGCGCGGTCCCCGAGGGTTCCGACCCCTGGGACGGCATCCACACCACCAGCGGCACCCGGCCCTCGACCAACTCGACCAGCGGCACCCGGTTTGCCCGGTGGCGGTGGCAGGCACCGGCCGGGACCGGGATCGTCACCGTCTCGGGCGATCGGTGGCATGTCCTGAGGGACGGATTCCGCCACCGCCTCGGTCATGCCGGCAGCGGCTCCTTCACGCCCTTTGCCGATTTCACTGAAACCGACTCGACCCGCCGCCACTTCTCCCAGGCCTTTTCGCCCCACGCCGCAGCCTTCGAGAGCCGGCTGCTCTGCGCCAAGCCAGAGAACTCCTCCTGCCAGCTGGACGGCACCGCCCTGGCCGGGGTCAGGGCGCTCACCTTGACCCTCGACGACCCTTCCCGCCCTGTCCCCACGGTCACGGGGCTCCCCGGGGAGGGCGCCTGGGTCCGCGGCACGACTGGGTTCGGCTTTCATGGGAGCGACGGCGGCTCGCGAGTCAAGCAGTCCTCCAGCTCGATCGACGGCTCGGCCTTCGCCACCTCGACCCACCCCTGCTCGGAGGCCCTGATCGCCGGTCAATGGCGGGCGACCCGGATGCAGCCCTGCTCGACCCAGGCCACCGGCTCCCAGACCCTCGACACGACTCGGCTGGGCGATGGTCCTCACCTGTTCGACCACTGCGCCTCGGACTTCGCTGCCAACTTCGCCTGCACCGGCCAGCGCACCCTCCTGACCGACAACACCGCTCCCTCGGCCCCGAGGAAGCTCTCGGTGGAGGGTGGCGACGGTTGGCGGAGGGTCAACGACTTCGACTTCGCCTGGGAAGTTCCCGACCAGGGCCGCGCCGCCCCGATCATCCGGGCCCACTTCAGGGTGGACGGACCGACCGGCCAGGTCTCGGCCCCGCAACCGGCCGCCCGGACGAACGCGCTCGACTCGCTCAAGGCCCCGGCCGCGGGCGAGTACTCGGTCTCGGTCTGGATCGAGGATGCGGCCGGGAACTTCAATCCCGCGGCCGATGCCACCCAGACCTTCCGGCTCGACGACGTCCCGCCGACCGCCCGCCTGGTCGCGCCGGAAGCGAGCGACCCCGACCTGCTCACCGTTCCCGTATCCGACCTCCACTCCGGGGTTGCCGGGGGAGCGATCGAGATCCGCCACCAGTCCTCCGGGGAGTGGGAGAAGCTGGTCACCGAGTTCGACCGGACGGCCGGTCGGCTGAGCGCCGACTTCGCCTCCGAACGAAGGACGCCCGGCCGCTGGGAGGTCAGGGCGAAGGTAACCGACGGGGCCGGCAACCAGCCCGTGGTCGACCGACTCCCCGACGGAAGTCCCCTCCAGGTAATCGCCCCGGCCCGCTCTCAGACGGAGCTGGTCGCCAAGCTGGCCGGCGGGGGCGAGCCTGCCCCCTCGATCATCGTTCCCTTCGGAGAGGGGGCGCGGGTCCAGGGCAGACTGCTCGACCGGGGCGGCGACGGACTCGGGAACCACGACCTCCGGGTGGTCGAGTCCCCGGCCGAAGGTGTCTCTGGCGATCCGGCCGTCCATGCGGTGACCACCGCGGCCGACGGGGGCTTCGCGCTAGGCCTGCCCCCGGGTCCGTCGCGTCGAGTGACGGTCCACTTCGCCGGGACCAAGAGGTTGATGTCTTCTTCCTCGGGAACCCTCGAGCTGGGGGTGCGGGCCGTGGTCGGCTTCTCGGCTCGCCCCCGGAAGCTCAGGAACGGCCAGGTGATCCGTTTCGACGGGACGATCCGGCCGCTGCTCGCCGCCCGGCACTCCGGCGGCAGCCTGGTCGAGGTCCAGTACCTGGAGACCTCGTCCGGCAGGTGGCGGCCGGTGCTGGTAGCCCGGGTCCGCCGGGTCGGCACCTTCTCGGCCTCCTACCGCTTCCGCTACGTCAGCAGGGCGACCCGGATCAAGGTCCGGGCGAGGATGC
>JBJTBP010000096.1:0-5755 GCA_046091385.1 Solirubrobacterales bacterium
GTGGACGGCCTGGTCAGGCAGCTCGCAAGGGCCCGCAAGGCGAGTGCCCGGGCTAGCGGGGTGAATCCCGCCCTGAGGCGTCGGGTGGCCTCGCTCGAGAAGAAGGTCAAGCAGGCGAAGGCGGCCGCAAAGGCCGCCTACCGGCCATCCGGAGGCTCGAGCACCGGCTGTACCGGTGACTCGGCGCCGATCACTTCCCTGGCGAACTCCTCGACCTCCCAGTCGAAGCGGGCCGGTCTCTCGATCTGGACCATGTGGCCGGTGTCGTTGAGGACGACGAGCTCGGATTCCGGGAGCCGCTTCCGATACGAGTAGGCGGCCTGGAGCGGAACCAGGAGGTCCCGTGCGCCCCAGAGCAGGAGGACCGGGAGGTCGATGTCCCCCAGCCGGCTTCGCCCGTCGAAACCGGACAGGGCATAGGCGGCCTGAAGGGTTCCCGGGGCCCGAGCCCCGTAGGTGACCAACTCCCAGAGGATCTCCGGGTCGATCTCGTTCGGGTGGGCGATGAAGCTCCCCAGGGAGGCTGCCCGAAGGCGAGGCCGGGAGAGGCCCCGTCCGGTTCGCTCCGGTGCCGGTAACCGGTTCAGCGCGATGATCGCCTGAGCGACCCTCTTTCGGCTCTTCGACGTACGGGTGAATGCGGTGCCCGCGGCCGCAACGAGTGACGCTCCCGAAAAACGCCCTGGGGCGGCCAACAGGGCTTCGGTCACGACCACGCCCCCCATCGAGTGACCGACCAGGATCGTCTCCTCCGGAAGGCCCAGGCTGTCGGCAAGATTGACCAGCATGGAGCCGTAGCCGGGCATGGTGATCGGCTTCTCGGGGAGAGGGCTGTCCCCAAACCCAGGCAGATCGAGGGCGACCACCCGGTGCCGGTCGGAAAGCCGCGGGATGTTCTCCAGCCAATTCCGCCAGCTCCCGGCCAGGCCATGAACCAGGACGATCGTCGGTCCCTCCCCGAGCGAGACGTACTCGACCTCTGAAACCCCGAGGTCCGAATCGACCGTAATCCGCTCGATCTTCGAACCCCAGTCGACCTTCAGCCACCTGCCGTCGGACACCCCATAGTCGCCATCTCGAGCCTCCATCGCCCTCAGGCTAGTCCCCGGTCCGGGTTGGTGTGAGAATCAAGGTGTGGAGCAATCGATCGACGGCACCCCCCGCAGGGTCCTGGTGACCGGCCTCTCGACCTTCTGGGGTGGCCGGCTGGCCCAGCTGCTCGAGTCAGACCACCGGATCGAGGCGGTCGTGGGCGTCGATCCCGATGCACCCTCCAGGGAGCTCGAGCGAACCGAGTTCGTTCGGGTCGGTCCGGAGCACACCGCGATCGAGCGGATCCTTCGGGCAGCCCGTATCGACACGGTGGTCGATACGAGGATGACCCTCGACTCAAGCCGGATAGGGAGGACCGCCGCCCACGAGAACAACGTGATCGGAACCCTCAACCTCCTGGCGGCCTGCTCGGCTGGCGACAGTCCGGTGAGGAGGGTTGTCTTCCGGAGCTCCGGTCTTTTCTACGGCTGCTCCCGGAGCGACCCGGGCTACTTCACCGAGTCGGACCTGCCCCCGGACAGTCATCCCACCGCCGCCGGCCGGGACCTGCTCGAAGCCGAGGCAGCGGTCGCGGCGTTCAGGTCGCGAAGGCCTGGGGTATCGGTGACCGTGCTTCGCTTCGCCGACGTCCTCGGACCCGAGGTCGACTCGGCCATGGTCAGGTTCCTTTCGCTCCCCGTGATTCCGTCGATCACCGGTTTCGATCCCCGGCTCCAGTTCGTCGACCAGGAAGATGCCGTCCATGCACTCGGCCACGGGGTCTCGGCCGGCCGGTCCGGAACCTTCAATGTCGCCGCCGACGGTGTGCTCGTCCTTTCGGAGGCGGCCTCCCTGATCGGTCGTCGGCTTGCCCCGGTGATCCCTCCGGTCGGGACCGGTGTCGCGATCTCGACGCTCAGGCGCTTCGGGCTGCCCCTCTCCGAGGAGCTTGCCGGACAGCTCCGGTACGGGCGGGCGATGGACAACCGCGCCTTCAAGGGGACCGGTTTCCACTTTCGGTTCACCTCCCGCGAAGCGGTGCTCGGCCTCAAGAAACACCTGATCCTCGACCCGATCGTCCGGGGGGTGAACAGCCCCTATCGCTACGAACCTGAAGTCGAGGAGTTCCTCCGACGGAGCCCACTGGTCGAAGCGACAACCAGGGATACCGGAATCACCGAACCCTGAAACCTCTCCACCCGGCGGAAAGCCGCTCACATGCGTGTGACAGCGCCATTTCCTCTTTCCGATTCGCCTGGCCCGCAGGAATCAATCCGTACAATCCGAAGAGGTCTTTGATGGCCTGAGCGAGGCCCGGCAAGAAGGAGCGAGGCAGAGGCTCAGATGGGACGCAAGGCACGGATATTCGGTGCGGTGGCAGTCGGGGTTCTGGTCCTCGGGGCCGTCGCCGCCTACGGCTATGACGCCTCCAGGAGCCACCTGATCTCGGACGGGGTAACGATCAACGGGGTCGAGGTCGGGGGCCTCGATACCGAGCAGGCCCAGGTCCTGATCCGAAAGCAGGTGGTCGAGCCCAGGCGGCGTGCCCTCCGGGTCAAGGCGGATGGAGAGACCTACACGCTCCCGGCGCAGGATCTGAAAGTTCGGGCCGATGTCGCTGGTGCGGTTCAGGATGCACTCGACGCCAGCCGGGAAGGCTCGCTCCCTGAGAGGGTCTTCCGGCAGATCACCGGGGGGTCCGACCCCAGGGAGGTCACCCTCGCGGTCCAGTGGTCTCGCTCCGCGCTCAACGGTTTCGTCCGCGAGGTTGCAGACGGGGCCTACGCGGCACCGAGGGATGCCTCGGTAGAGCCGGGACCGGAGTCGCTGACCGTGGTCGACGAAGCCGACGGACAGAAGCTCCGAGACAACCTGCTCGATTCCGAACTCGAGACGATCCTCGCAGGCGGTCCCTACCGCCCTGTGGTCAACGGCAAGACCAAGGTCCTCAAGCCTTCGGTCACCAGGGCAGAGGTCTCGGGTGCCTATCCGACCTACATCACGGTCAGCAAGGCCTCCTACACCCTCACCCTCTGGAAGGACCTCGAGGTGGCGGCGCAGTATCCGGTGGCCGTCGGATCGCCCGACTACCCGACCCCGGACGGGCTCTTCTCGATCCAGGACAAGCAGGTCGATCCCGACTGGCACGTCCCGACCTCCGACTGGGCCGGGGACCTCGCCGGAACCGTCGTTCCGGGGGGTTCGGCCGAAAACCCGCTCAAGGCGCGGTGGATGGGCATCTACGGCGGCGCCGGCATCCACGGGACCGACTCGATCTACTCGCTCGGAACGGCCGCCTCCCATGGCTGCGTCCGAATGGCGGTCGATGACGTAATCGCCCTGTACGACCAGGTCGATGTCGGAACACCGATCTACATCGGCTGAGTCAGCCTCGATGGAGGGCGAAGACCTCGGCTGGGCCGGGGCGATCGAGCTCCACCGGCGCGATCTTGCCGCCGCCGGGTCCTCCGAGCGAACGGTCGAGGCCTACGGCCGGGACCTTCGTCAGTTCGCAGGGTGGGTCGGCGAGCGCGGCCTGGCCCCGGAAGCGGTGACCCACCGGGAGGTGCGCCTGTTTGCCGCCTCATTGACCCAGAACGGCCGCTCGCCGGCGACCGTGGCCAGGAAGCTCGCTTCGGTAAGGAGCCTCTACGCCTTCCTCCTGAGGACCGGCCGGGTTCCCCAGAACCCGGCCGACCTGGTCTCGGCACCGAAGGCCGGTCGAAAGCTGCCCAAGGTCCTGACCGTCCTCCAGGTGGAGGAAGTCCTCGGTGCGGTCCCGGCCGCGACCCCGATCGAGCTCCGCGACCAGGCAATGCTCGAACTCGCCTACTCATCCGGACTGAGGAGTGCCGAGCTGGTCGACCTCGACCTCGCCTCACTCGATTCGGCCGGCGGACGGGTCAAGGTGATCGGAAAGGGATCCCGGCACCGAATCGTGCCGGTAGGGGACCCCGCGATGGAAGCACTCGATCGCTACCTCGAGGGGGGAAGAAAGCGTCTCGTCGTCGATCCGGAGGAGCGGGCCCTGTTCATCTCGAAGAACGGTCGCCGACTCTCGACCTCAGATGTCTCCCGGCGGTTGGCAGTGCGGGTTCGTCGGGCCGCGTCGGCCGGTGGCATATCCCCGCACACGCTTCGACATTCCTTTGCGACTCATCTACTCGAGGGTGGGGCCGACCTCAGGACGATCCAGGAGCTGCTCGGGCACTCCTCGATCTCGACCACCCAGGTCTACACCCACCTCGATGCGGCTCGGCTCAGGGACGTCTACGCCGAGAGCCATCCCCGGGCCTGAACCGGGTTCGATGGCCGAGCGTCGGGGATAACCTTCTGCCGGTGCCGAGGTTCAAGGTCAACGTCGACGGGGGAGCCAGGGGGAACCCCGGCCCAGCAGCGATCGGGGTCGTCATTCGCCAGGGCGACGAGGTGATCGCCGACCTCTCCGAGCGGATCGGCGAGGCGACCAACAACGTCGCCGAATACCGCGCCCTTATTGCCGGCATCAATCGGGCCGGGGAGCTCGGGGCGACCGAGATCGACCTGGTCGGTGACTCCGAGCTCGTGGTCAAACAGGTACGGGGTGAGTACAAGGTGAAGAACGCGGGGATCAAGCCGCTCCACGCTGAAGTCCTCTCTGCACTCGAGTCGTTCGACGAATGGACCATCGAACACGTTCGTCGTGAGCAGAACGCCGAGGCGGACGCCCTGGTCAACCAGGCCCTCGACGCCGGGGGCACTGCCCCCTGACGGATGAATCCGGGCAACGGGGACCTGGATCGATCGATCCCCGCGTCCGGATCGGGCATGTCCACCTGAAGGTCGCCGATCTCGCCCGCTCCCTCGACTTCTACTGCGGGGTGCTCGGTTTCGAGCTGACGACGACCTATGGCTCCCAGGCGGCCTTCATCTCGGCCGGCGGCTACCACCACCACATTGGCCTCAACACCTGGGAGTCGCTCGGGGGTGGCGCCCCGTAAGAAACGGACTAGCGATCAGGAGAAGCGGGAGCAGGAAAGGGACGCCGGCCGGGCCGAACAAGACCGAGGTCAATGCCAGCGCGAGGACACCGGCAACGCCGAATGCCGCCCTTGATCTCAGACCGCTAACCCAACCGACGGTACTCGAGGCGCGGGCGCCGCGTGCCGGCGCCCAGCGCCGGCTGATGACCGGGATTTCGTAGCTCTCGAGCCCCGGGTGGGCCTCGCCGGCAGCGGCGAACTCTTCCCCCAACTGCCCACGTCGCCCTGGTGGTTGCGGCGGAAGGCGACGGCGAGCAGGTTCTGCTCCCCGCCCAGCTCGGAGGGAGCATCAGCCGCCGGCCGTCCAGCGAGCGGGCCTCGACGGCGGGGAAGTTGCGAACCACCACCGGCACGCGAAAATTCTAGGCGCGGGGAGCGTAACTTCGCGGGGTCCGCCGGGTCTACCAGGCAAGAGAAACCCGAACGAGGAGAGGCAGATGTTGCGCACAGCTCTTTTTACTGCAGTCGTGGCCCTGGCCGCCGCAGCCCCGGCCGGTGCGGCGAGCTGGGAGCGGGTCGCCCCCGGCTACGCTGCCTTCTCGATCGACCAGCGCGGTCCCGGCGGGGAGCTGGTCTTCGCGGGCCATGAGCGCCCGGTGGCCTGCGATGACCCGGAGGCCGACTTTCTCGATGACGCCCTCTTCGAGAGCTGCCTGAGGGCGGCGACCGCCTCACAGGACTGCCAGGCGGTTGGCTGCCAC
>JBJTBP010000097.1:0-9561 GCA_046091385.1 Solirubrobacterales bacterium
GCAGCTGCTCGCTTGACAAGACCCTGTCCAACCTTGTGCAGTTGAGCTAATCGTACTCCAGCTCTTTTCGCTCGGATCCCAATTAAGCTTCCAACGTTCAGTCGCGACGGCCGAATTATCGTTGAAATCACTTGTCGGCACGCTAATAAAGGAATCATAGAGGTCGAGGTTGTATGAAACTCCCGGGGTCAATGGACCAACGGTCGCCTTTAGTTGAAATGCACTCGGCTGGACGGCTGGTTTTCCAGGCGCGGGTCCGGTAAAATTCTGATTTGAATCACCTGGATTAACGCCTTCATTATTGAGCGGTTGATTAGCGAGAGTGCTGGTCGTCAAACTCACCGGAACAGTCTCGCCTTGAGGATCAGTAACCCCACTGATTGCAAATCCGTAATTACCGAGGTTGGCTGGAAAAAGCTTTGGCTTTTCGCTCCAATAGGTGTTGTCATAAACTGAATAAACGTCAGGGCTGCAGGCGGCGTTACAGTTCGATGGGGAGGTACAAATCCCACAGGCCGATGAGGAAGTATTCGCCCCACCGCGATCGTCTTGAATATAATCAAAAGTATTAGTGTAAAAAGTGGAGTTTAGCGCGTTAGGGGCAGTATTCCCGGCGGAAAAGTTACTTTTTGTATAACGAGTTTTTACAACAACAGGGTTACCTAGGAGGTAAGGGGTGTAAAGACCGTTGTCGCCGATTGTGATTGTGTCTGAACCGTAGTAAGTTTGCTGGCTACCGGCCGGAGCAAAAGGCTGTTCAGAGCCAATTTGCAGAACCGGAACAACATGGTCAAAGACGGCATCCCCGTCGCCGCTTTCTTCAAGAATGTTCGTATTGTTCATTACGCCGATAATGACTCGCTCCTGGGCAACCATTTTTGTTTTTACCCAGGCCAGAAAGGCGTTTGTTGCTGCAAACCCGCGGGCAGACTTAAGCTGACTATAAGTGTCAAATCCCTCTACATCAAGGCTCATTGCCTCTGCGGCAGTTTGCCAGTCTTGTCCAGTTGCTGGCGGTGGGAGCAACTTACCGCTGGTGTCACTCGGCCAACTTGGCACCAATTGACTGGCCGATTTTGTCTGGAGTACGCCCGGATTAGCGAGACTGCGAGCCGTCCATTGTGATGTATACTGACCAAAAGACATTCCAGCGGCGATAACAGATGTTTCACCACAGTAGCCAAAGTTGGCATCCCACTGCAGGCGCGCGCTGACTGGCGAAATGGCCGTGTTCGGCTGCTGACGAATAATATTATCGCCAACACAATTCTGAACGGTATCGTTTGCTCCCACATAAACAGTGTCGCTACCGGAACCACAACTGAGTTGGTCGGAACCGGCACCGCCGCTGAGCAAGTCGTTACCGCTGCCGCCGCTTAAAGTGTCATTGCCACTGCCACCAAGTTGAACATCATTACCGGTTCCTCCGTTAAGCGTATCAGCGCCGCTACCACCATACTGAGTATCAGCCCCGGCACTGCCATTTAAAATATCGCTACCACCACGGCCAAGTTGTGTGTCAGCAGAATTATTCCCATTCAGGGTGTCATTTCCAGAGCCACCTCCAGCAATAATCGCATTCGAGCTACCAATCCAGACAAGATTGGCGCACCCAACCAGCAAAAAAAGCAACACAGTCTTTTTCCGCTGCTGAGTTATCTTCCTTCGCAACATTCCTCGGCTCCGGGCTGATCGGGATGAGTCCGCTGGATCGTTCATCGAACAAATATAACGCATTCGATCAGATGGAGCCGTTTTTTGTCGAGGCACTGTTTATGTGAAGAAGTTTTTCAAGGGCAATAGAATTAACCCTTGCCGAGTCGCTCAGGATAGAGCTTGGTGAGTTCGAGCCGGTCGCCGAGCTCTACTCAGCCTTCGCCCGTGACTTCCTGAGCCACCAGCCCGCCCTCGAAACCGTCCTCATCCTCGGTGATGAGGCCCAGGGGATCGTCCGTGGCATCGGGGTCTTCGACGATCAGGACTCGGCTGATGCGGTCAACAGCAACCCCGAGTTCGCGGCTTTCAACGAGGCGGTCGAGCCACTCCTGGCGAGCCCTTCCGAGCGGGTCGAGCTCAACCTGCTGCACAGCTACGTCAAGGCGTAGCCCCAGGTTTTCAGGCAGCGCAACGGGGCGCCGCCGCGGACGGGGCGAAATCGCCCTGGCGTCGGTAGTCCCCGAGCGCTTTCGTCCTCACCCCGGGACTACTGTCCCGGGGTGGCATTTCCCGTGACGGAAGGACGTCGTGGCTAGGCGGGTCCCCAGGGACCAGGGTCTGAGACGGATCCTCGGGGCCTCGGCGCTCTACTCGGCGGCCTACGGCAACGTCGGGTCGTCGATCTATTACGCCCTCGGGGTAACGGCCGCCTTCGCCCTCGGCCTCACCCCGGTCGCCTTCCTGATCGCCGGGCTGATCTTCATCTGCACGGCGGCGACCTACGCCGAGGGGACCGTTATGTACCCGGAGGCCGGCGGGTCATCGAGCTTCGCCCGTCACGCCTTCAACGAGCTGGTCAGCTTCGTCGCCGCCTGGGGGCAGATGCTGAACTACACGATCACGGCTGCGATCTCGGCCTACTTCGTGCCCCACTACCTGGCCGTCGTCTGGGCTCCGCTCGGAAGCGCACCCGGGGACATCATCGCCGGCGCCGTGGTGATCCTCGCCCTCGCCGCGCTCAACATCAGGGGGGCGGAGGAGTCGACCAGGTTCAACCTCGTCCTGACCATTCTCGACATCGCAACCCAGGTCGTCCTGGTCGCGATCGGCGTCTTCCTCGTCCTGAGTCCCGAGGTCCTGGTTTCCAACGTCCAGCTCGGCATCGCCCCGACCTGGCCGGACTTCGCGCTCGGCATCGCGGTCGGGATGATCGCCTATACGGGGATCGAGACCATTTCGAACATGTCCGAGGAGGCCAGGGACGCGGCCCGGACCGTGCCCCAGGGGGTGATCCTGGTGGTGATCACGGTCCTCGCGCTCTACGCCTTCATCCCGATCGTCGCCCTGTCGGCGATGCCTGTGGTCCAGCTGCCCGACGGATCGTTCGTGACCGAACTCGGGACGACCTACGCCGATGACCCGATCCTCGGGATCGTCGAGAATCTGGGGGTCTCCGGGGCCCTCAAGGAGGGCCTGAAGATCTACGTGGGCCTCTTGGCCGCGGTCATCCTCCTGATCGCGACCAACGCCGGGATGATCGGGGTCTCGCGCCTCAGTTACTCGATGGGCCAGCATCGCCAGCTGCCGGAGGCGATCCGACGGGTACACCCGCGATACCGAACGCCCTACATCGCGATTGCCTTCTTCGCCGTCGCGGCGATCGTGACGATCCTTCCCGGCAGGGCCGAGTTCCTGGCGACCCTCTACTCGTTCGGCGCGATGCTCTCCTTCACGATCGCCCATGCCGCGGTGATCCGGATGAGGAAGACCGAACCGGACGCCGTGCGGGAGTGGATGCCACCGCTGAACTTCCGGTTCAGGGGGACCCTCCTGCCGCTGACCGCCGTCATCGGGGGCCTGGGTACGTTCCTCGCCTGGATAGTCGTGATGGCCCTCAATCCCGTGACCTTGCTGGTCGGCAGCCTCTGGATGGCGATCGGGATCGTGGTCTACCTGCTCTACCGCCGCTACCAGAGCCTGCCGCTCAGGGAAACGGTGACCGTGGTCATGCCGGAGCCGCTCGGCGTGGAAGAGATCGAGTACCGAAGCGTGGTGGTCGGGTTACGACCGGGCGAGGTCCTCTCTGACGAGCTGATCACGACGGCCCTCGCACTCACTTCGCAGACCCGACGGGCAATACACGTGGCTCCGCTGCTCACCGTCCCCGCCGACCTGCCGCTCGATGCCGACCTCGCCGAGGCCGAGGAGGCGGCCCAGAACGAGATCGAGAGGGGACGGATCGAGGCGGGCCTCCGGGTGACCGGCAAGGTCGTGCGGGTCCGGGAGGGGGAGGAGGGGTACTCGCTGGATCGGCTTGCCCGCTCGCTCGAGGCCGAGGCGGTGATCGTCGACCTGCCGACCAGCCACGGCGTCCCGGTCTACGACCGGGTCCTGCGGACCCTGCTCGCCAAGCGGCCCTGCCGGGTGATCGTGGTCTCCGGGGACTCGACGTGAACCCGGCCACCGGCCACGACCGGGCAGTCCGGGCCCTGACCATCGTCCAGGTCGGACTGGGGGTGGCGATCGTCGCCGTGACCCTGATCCGTGGAGGAGGACCGCTCTCGCTGGGCGTGATCATCGGCCTCGCGCTGATCGCAGTCGGCTTCGCCCGTTGGCGCCTCCAGGAGCGGATCGGGGGTGACCGGTGAACGGCGAGGACAGGCGGCGCCCGAGTGCGGCGATCTGGGTCGTCGCAATCACCTATGCGGCGATCGGCTCCTCGATCTACTTCGCCCTTGGGGTAATCGCCAAGGACGGCCTCGGCCTGACCCCGGTGATCCTCCTGGTCGCGGGGCTGCTCTTCTTCTTGACTCTTTTTGCCTTCCTCGAGGGCGCGACCATGCTCAGGGAGCGTGGGGGTTCATCCAGTTTGGTCCGTGCGGCCTTCGGGGAGTTCCTCGCCTTCGTGGCCGGTTGGGTGGTCCTGCTCGACTTCGTCGTGGTCATCTCCCTGGCCGTCCTTTCGATACCTCACTACCTCGAGCCTTACGTCGGCCGGGTGGAGGGATCGGTCTGGGAGGTCGTCCTGCTTGTCCTGGCCGTCGGCTACATCGTCGTCATGAACCTGGTCGACCTGACCGGCAGGAGGAGACCCCGGTTCCTGGTCGCCCTCGCACTCGGCGACCTGGTGATCCAGGGCCTGGTCGTCGTGATCGGCCTGCTGGTCTTCCTCGAGCCGGGCGCCCTGACTGCGAGCCTGGACCTGGGGAGTGGTTCCCCGGGCGTCGAGGATGCGCTCTACGCCGCGGTGATCGCACTGGTTGCCTACGCAGGGCTCGAGGCGGTCAGCGACCTCGTTCCCGAGCTCGACATCTCCCCGGAGCGGGTCGGGAAACTGGTCGGCCGCTCGGCCTGGACCATCCCCTTGCTGTTCGCAGCGATCGCCGTGGTCGCATTGTTGGCCTTGCCGGTGGTCGAGGGGCCGGGAGGGGCCTCGACCGAGCTCGGCACGACTTTCCTCGGCGCCCCGCTCCTCGGTGTCGTTTCGAGCTTCGAGCCGGGCTGGCTGGCCGACGTCATGAGGTACGCGGTCGGACTGGTCGCTGCCCTGACCCTCCTCTGGGCAGCCAACACCGGCCTGCTCGCGCTCTCCAGGCATACCTTCTCGCTGGCGGTCCACCGCCAGATACCGATCAGGGTCGGGGTCCTCGGCAAGCGGTTCGAGACGCCGTACCGGGCCCTGATCCTGGCGGGCGTGGCGGTCTTCCTGCTCGCCCTGTTCGGTGACGTCGAGGTCCTCGCCGGACTGTTTGCCTTCGGTGCGACGCTGGCGATCACCCTCGCCCATCTCGCCCTGATCCGCCTGAGGATCACCCGTCCGGATGCTGAACGGCCGTTCAGCGCACCGCTTTCGATCCCGTTCAGGGGAGGCCGTATCCCGCTCACCTCGGTTGCCGGGGCGTTGCTCGGAGGGCTCGCGTTCATCTCCGTCCTTGTGATCCACGACGAGGCCCGATGGGTCGGTGCGGCCTGGCTGGTGGCCGGTCTGGTCGGGTATGCCATCTACAGGCTGGTTGTCCAGGGTGTGGGCCTGAACAAGCCGATCGAGCTCGATACCCGGACCCTGACCCGACCCGAACCCCGGGCGAGCCTTGGGAGGATCCTGGTGCCGCTCTTCGGAACGGCCCTCGACCAGGACATCGTCAGTACGGCCGGTCTGATGGCGGCCGAGGAAGAGCCGGAGATGGGCATCGAGGGCGCGACGGTGATCCTGCTCTACACGACCGAGGTACCGATGAGCCAGGCCCTGGACGACTCGGTCGCGGGTGAAGAGGAACGACTGGGAATCCTGGGGGAGAGGGCGCGCGCGATCGCCGAGGAGTATGAGGGCGTCTCCGTCGATATCGAGGCGATCCACTGCAGGGAGGCGGGCGAGGCGATAGTCGAGGCCGCCGGGCGCCTGCGGGTCGACGCGGTCGTCATGGGGGCCGAACCACCGACCGGAATCAAGGGGGGGCCGCAGTTCGGAGGCCTCGGGGAGGCCCGCTACGAGGAGGTCGGGCCGGTCACCCTCTATGTCTTGAGCCACGCGACCGTTCCCGTTCTCGTTACGGCGCCGCCGGCCGACCAGGACTAGACTCGCGCGAATGTTCATTCTGATCGTGGGCTGCGGCAGGACCGGGTCCCGCCTGGGGCGTTACCTGATCGACCAGGAGGGAAACACCGTCTCGGTCATGGACCGCGACCCCGAGGCCCACGCCAGGCTCGAGGTCGGCCTCGACCAGCCCTGGGAGGAACTCGGAGGAAGGTTCACGGTCGGGGCGGCGCTCGAGACCGACGCACTCGAACTCGCCGGCATCGAGGAGGCCGACGCATTCGTCGCCGCGACCAACGGCGACAACACGAACATCGTCATCTCCCAGATCGCCAAGGAGCAATACGGGGTGGACAAGGTGGTCGCCAGGATCATGGACCCGGCCCGGGCCAAGTGGTACCGGAATCGGGGCCTGGAGATCGTCTGTCCGACTTCGATCTCTGCCGGACTCCTCGGCGAGGCGCTGGGCTACCCGGACGCGCTGGGTGAGGCCTGATGTACCTGTTGGTGATCGGGGCCGGGAAGGTCGGCTCGAACCTCGCCCGGGAGCTGATCGACCAGGGGCACGAAGTGACCCTGGTCGAGAACTCCCGCAAGCGCTACCAGGCGATCGAGCCGATGTTCGAGCACCGGATCCAGCTGGGGGATGCCTCGGAGCTCTGGGTCCTGGAGCGGGCGGGGATCGAACGGGCCGACATGGTGATCGCGGTCACCGGCGACGACGAGGACAACATCCTGATCTCTCAGGTCGCCAAAGAGAAGTACGGCGTGCCCCAGATCATCGCCCGGGTCAACAACCCCCGCAACAAGCAGCACTTCGACCTTCTGGGCATCTCCCCGGTCGTCTCCTCGACCAGCCTGATCCTCAGCTTCATCGAGCACGGGGTTCCCCAGAAGGGACTGATCCGCCTGCTCGACCTGGGCAACGAGGGGATCGAGATCATCGAGGTCCGGGTCGGGGAGGACTCCCCGGTCAGGGACACGGCCGTTCGCGACATCGACCTGCCCGAGCGGACCCTCCTTATCTCGGTCCTCAGGGAGGGGACCGGGTTCGTGCCAGAGCCGGACTCGATCCTCGAGGAGGGCGATCGTCTCCTGATCGTGCTCGACCCCGGTCAGGAGGAGGCGGTCAAGTCCGCCCTCCGGACCGCTTGATCCCTTAGCCCTCGAGTAACGAAAAGGCGAACAGCGAGGCCAGGATCACGGCCTTGATCCCGACCGCAGCGAAGGCGATCGGTTCGATCCTCACCGATTCCTCGACCGGATCCTGGATCAGTGCGGGCAGCCTCCGGTAGACGATCACCGACTGGAGCCCGCCGGCCAGGAACAGGTTGAGCGGAAAGAGGTGGATGGTCAGGGCATTCAGGAGTCCGGCCAGGATGGCGGCCCAGAGGACGAACCGGACCGTCCTGAAGGTATCGGGCAGCGGGGCCGCTTCGGACCGACCGGCCAGCCAGACGGTCAGGGTGGTGACCAGGCAGAACAGGATCGACAGGAAGCCGGCGCCGAGGAGGCCCATCTCGAGTTGGATCGGACCGGAGGTCAGGAAAAGCAGGGCCAGAGTGAGGAGCGTCCACGGGACGAAGGAGACGATCAGCGAGAAGCGGAGCGCCTCGCGCCTGGTCCAGGGTCGGTGGAGCAGGTACATGGGGGGAGGTTAACCCGGACCGGCGGCCCGGTCAGTTCGAAGGTATGCCGCCCGAGTTGCCCGTGTCGGGCACTTCGCAGCGGGAGCCACAGTTCTCCAGCTGCCTGATCCCCTTCAGCATCAGCTTGAACTCGTCGTTCCTGCGGCGGGTCCGGCCGGGCAGGGTCTAGCGCTCACCGCCGGTGATCACTCCGTCGTAGATCCTCATGTCGCGGGCTGCACCGAGGTAGTTGCGCTTTCTCAACTTCCCTGACACGTTGCTCTTTCGGGTGAACTTGCCGTCGTTTGCTTCCAGGTATCCCGGTCCCAGGTTGAAGGCGAACGAGGTCAGCGCGGTCATCATCGGTGGGGTTACCGGGACCCCGGCGATTCGCTGCTTGACCTCGGCCTCGTAGGAGACCAGGTCGAGGCGGAGCAGGCGCTTCGCCTCGTCTTCGGTCAGGCGCCCCGGCTTCTCCTGGCCGGGTACCCAGATCCGCTTCCAGTCGGACTTGTTGACTGCCCGGTAGGCGATCAGGTGGCCATGGCCGATCGTCGCGTAGCCAACCGGGTCGTTGCAGGGTGTGAGGCAGACCCCTTCGAACTCGGCGATGAAGTCGGCGGTCGCCCGGGTGACGGCCGAGGCACCGGGGGCGAGGGAGAGCAGGCAGAGGGCAGCGGCCAGGACCGTTGCGACTGAGAGGGCGGTACGACGCATTAGTGAAAGGTTAGGGAAGCGACAGGATTCGCAGGAAAAACTGGTCCTTCCGCAAGCCGAATTGGCTTCAGCCCTGTTGCCCGTCCGTCCCTGCCCCGGGTCGGTCTTGTCCGTCAGCAGCGGTCTCTGAGGGCTGGTTACCCGCTACATCCCGATCGACACCCTTCTTCACCTTTCGGAGCTCGATCATCACCGGGACCACCGAGATGAGGACGATCGCGATCAGGATGACTTCAATGTTCTCCTTGACGAACGGGATCTCTCCGAGGAAGTAGCCGAGCGCGGTAACCCCCGCCCCCCAGAGGAGCGCCCCGACGATGTCGTAGGTGACGAAGACCCGGTACTGCATCCTCGAGGTGCCGGCCATCACCGGCACGAAGGTCCGGACGATAGGGACGAAGCGCGCGATGATCACCGTCCGGGGGCCATGCCTCTCGAAGAAGTCTGCCGAGCGCTCGACATACTCGCGTTTGAAGAACCGGCTTTCCGGACGATCGAAAAGGGGCGGCCCGAACCTCCGACCGATCGCGTAGCCGGTCTGGTCCCCCAGGAATGCCGCGATCGGGATCGCGATCAGCAGGACCCAGATCGGTGGCAGGACCCCGGCAGCCGAGAGCAGGCCGGCAGTGAAGAGGAGCGAGTCGCCTGGCAGGAAGAAGCCGACCAGGAGGCCGCACTCGACGTAAACAATTGCGAGCAGGCCGAGGGTGCCGAACGTCCTGATCAGGTTTTCGGGGTCAAGCCATGACGGACCGAGCGCGATCGGCATCGAGTGGGCCAGCCAGGCGAGGGCTTCGGAGGGGTCCACGACTTAGACGGTAGCGGGGCGAAGGGATGGTCGTGCCCGTCCGGTCCCGTCTGTTAGGTTGTGACTGAAGTCGGTCAAGCCCCCGAATGGGGCCAGGGAATCCGGTCGAAATCCGGAACTGGCGCGCAGCGGTGGGGACGCAAGAGACCGGGCTCAAATGCCACTGGACCGCCGGTCCGGGAAGGCAGCCCAGGCAGAGCGTCCAAGTCCGAAGACCT
>JBJTBP010000098.1:0-6957 GCA_046091385.1 Solirubrobacterales bacterium
CAGGTGATCCAGTTCGCCCAGCTACGCGAAGCGGCACGAGCCCAGCGGGAAGAAGCCGAGAGGGTCGAGTCATGAGCGACGCGATCTGTGAACCGGTTCCGGCCGGTGACGCCGTCGAAGGGGATTTCTAGGAGGTGGACACGGCTCCCGCAGTGCGGCCGGAAACACCGGGGAGTCCCGGCGGATCATCCGGGTTCTGGTTGACCTGGCTTGCGGTGGTGACGGTCGGGGTGATCGCTTTCGGCCTGCTGCTGGTCATTGCCCCGGGGGTGGGGCGACAGGGGTTCAGCCTGCTCGTCTTCTCCTCTGCCGACCGGATCTCGGAGTTCGGGTCAGAGGCGGCCTCCTACATCGAGTTGGCCCATGCCGTGATGGGATCGGTGATGGGCGGATGGGGGGTGGCCCTCCTGCTCGTCCTTCGCGGGCCGATGAAGCGGAACCTGACCGAGGGGCTGAAGATCTTCGCGGTATCGCTCGTTGCCTGGTTCATCCCCGACACGATCTTCTCGATCGCCTCGGGCTTCTGGGAGAACGCGGTCCAGAACGTCGTCTTCGCGGTCCTCTTCGCGGTCCCACTGACCGCCCTCTACCGGCAGTCCCGAAAGACCTAGCCGGACTCAGGCAGGTTCGCGGCCGCAGGTTCGCCAGACCGGTTCAGCGATCCCCGGGGGCTACCGGGTAGCCGGCCTGGGTGGTGCGGTCTGGGCGGCGGATGTGACGCCGGGGCCCAGGTGTTCGGCCCCTCCCGGATCGCCCCGAATGCCGACTTTCCCAGGCCCCGGGTTGCAGCTGGCTCAGGTCACAAACTGAGTCTCAAGTAGGACGGAACGGCAGGTTAGGGCCAGGATCGGCAGGGGCAAGGCGCTGCTATCTTGCGTGACGTCTTGAGTGGGCCACCTCGACCAGTTCTAGCGATCTCTCTCGCGCTCGTCGGAGCGGCACTCCTCGTTGCCTCCTTGCCCGCCGCCGCGATCCTTGCTCCCGCGATCTTGATCGGGTTCGTCCTCTCTATCGGGCTGTTCCCGGGAGAGGAGTTGATCGCCCGGGCTCGCCGTGGAGCGTCGGCCGCGCGGGTGAGTGCCCGGATCCCGGATTCCCCGGCTCCAAGTGCCTCCCCCAGGGTGAAGCCGGCCGGACTGGCCATCGCATTTGCCCTTGCCAACCGGCCACCGCCGGACCTGCGGCCAGCCAGCTAGCCCCCTCAGGGGGTCCCGCAGACGAAGGAAGGAAGGCGCCATGGGCGGTGCCTCGAATTTCCAGTTCCCGCGCAACGGCGAGGGAGCTGGTCAAGACAACTTAGGGGTGCCTCGGCAACCCGTGTGCGAACGTATCCGGCACGGCCTGATCGCCGCGCTGGTGGTCGGTGCGTTGGCTGTGATCCCGGTCGGGATGGCCGCGTGTGGCCAGGAAGAGCGCCTTACCGGCGTTCTTCGCTCACCGCCGCTCGATTCCTCCGGGGTGGCCCTGCCCGCGGTTACAGATGCCGGTTCGAGGGCCAGGATGTCGTTCGTTGCGGACCGGGGAAGCTTGCTCCTCGTCTACTTCGGATACACATCCTGCCCCGATGTCTGTCCGACCACCTTCGCTGATCTGAGGATGGCGATCGGGGATCTGCCCGAGGGCGATCGCGACCGGATCGAGGTTGCGATGGTCACCGTAGATCCCCAGCGGGACACCGAAGCCAAGATGACTGACTACCTTGGCTTCTTCTTCGAGAACTGGCGTGCCTACAGGACCACCGACTCCAAGGCGCTGGCGAAGGCGGAGAAGGCTCTCGCCGCCTCCCACCGGGTTGGCAGGAAGGACCGCGATGGGACCTACGAGGTCTCCCACACGGCGACTCTCTCTGCTGTTAACCGGAAGGGGGAGGTCCTGGTCGAGTGGCCCTTCGGTAGCTCGGCGGAGGACATCTCCGCCGACCTGAGGTTGCTCCTGGAGGAGAACAGGGGGCGATGAAAGATCCAAGACAGACCAACTCTCCGGGCCCTGCCCGGGAAGGAGAACGAGTGAACGAGATGACGAAGACCGTTAGCAACGCGATTAGCTGGAAAGTTGGAGCGGTCGGAGGCCTGGCGGCCCTGACCCTCGTCGCCGCAGGATGCAGCGGCTCCTCATCCAACGAGGTCGAGATCCAGGATGCCTGGGCTCGCACGACGGCACCCGGCCTGACGATGGGCGCCGTCTACATGGAGGCGAAGAGCTCGGAAGGCGACGAGATCACCGGGGCATCCGTGCCGGGGGCGATCGCCGGCACGACCGAGCTCCACGAGACGCTCGACTCGAAGGGATGCGAGGAGGTAGGCATGGGTGCCGGCCACTCGATGGACAAGGGCAAGGAAGGCTCGATGGACATGGAGGGCGACGAATCCATGGATATGGAGATGGACTCGATGAAATGTATGAAGCAGGTGTCGAGCATCGACCTTCCGGCCGGCGAGACGGTCAACCTCGAGCCGGGTGGCTTCCACGTGATGCTGCTCGACCTGAAGAAGCCGATCGAGGAGGGCGAGACCTTCGAGGTCACGCTTTCTTTCGACAAGGGTGACGACGCGGTTGCCGAGGTGACTGCTCGGGACGAGGAGTAACCGGTCGGGTGCCCTCCCCGAGGGTGTCGTTGTTTGTGGTGGCGCTGGCCCTGGTGGCCGGCGTCACCGCCTGCGGCGGCGGTGATTCCCGCGAGATCCTGATCGACATCCCGGCCGGTACCGCGGCCGAGATCAGGAAGGGCGAGGACCCCGGCGTGGTACCCACCCGGATCGAGGGATCGGTCGGCGATGAGCTGAAGATCGTCAATCGGGACTCGGTAAGCCACACGGTCGGGCCCTTCCTGGTCGAGTCCGGCCAGACGCTCATGTCGCCCCTCGAGCGCGAAGGGGTGTTCAAGGGCGAGTGCTCGCTCCATCCCTCCGACCGGGTTGCGCTGGTGATCAGGGGCTAGCTGGGAGGACCGTCCGCCCGACGACGGGCGAGGAGGATCGCACCGCCGGCGAGGGCGAGGAGGATCGCACCGCCGATCACGATCAGGGCCAGCGGCGGACCGCCATCGCCTCGCCACCACAAGGTCCCCTCGATCGCCGCGGCGCCCTCTGGAGTGCGCAGGGGAATCTCGTAGTCGAAGACCTTGGTACGGCGAGACTCGTCGGCGACCGAAGGAGGAATCGACTCCGACATCCAGTGGATCCGGTGGTCGTGCCAGGCGTATCGGCCTCCGGTAGAGACCTCCTTCCAGGAAGGCTTCGCCGCCGGGTCTGCCCGCTCGGGAAGGTCGCTTGCGCCAAAGCGGTCGAAGTTGTTCCAGTAGGAGGGTGAGTTGAGGTTGGCAAGAACGGCGCCGCCTGGGAGGAATCGGACCATCGGCTCGCCTTGATAGCCGATAACGGTAACGGGCCGCTCGACCCGGGTTTCCAGAAGCAGGGCGTCATCGCCCTCTAGAACCCGCGCCGTGACTCCCTCGACTCCCGGCTCGATCCGCCCTACCAGTGATTCGTAATCCGGGTTCCCCTGGTGGGCCGACGCGGTCGTCGTAACCGTGAAAAAAAGGAGCGGCGCCAGGCAGGGAATCAAGGCCAGCCGTGCGATCGAGCCTGTTCCGACTTTGCTGACCATGCTCAGGAGCCTACCCGGCCAGAGAAACCGACCCGCACGGCCCAGCCGGGGGATCGAGCCTCAGCCGATCGTGAGCCTGGTCCCCCTGGTCGCGGTGCGGCCGAAGGTGTCGGTCAGGCGGACCCGGACCCGGTAGTTCCCGGTTCGGCGGTAAGTCCGGGAGAGCTCGGAACCCCTGCCGTCGTCGAAGGCACCGTCACCGTCGAGGTCCCAGCGGTAGGTACCGAGCGGCCCGGAGGCCAGGAAGACGACGTTGGTGCCGCCCATCGAGGTGGTGATCCTGAAGGAGAGGGAGGGGCGTCCGGAAGGTCTGACCGCCACCCGGATCCGTTTCCTCTCGATCGCCACCCGACCGTCGAGGTCGGTCGACTTGAGTCCGACCCGCCTAGTTCCCGGCCTGCGCCAGGTCCTGGCCGCGACCTGGCCCGAGGCATCGTCGAAGGCTCCGTCGTCGTCGAGGTCCCAGCGGTTGGAGACGATCAGGGTGTCGGGGTCGGTGCTGGTCGCCCTGAAGACCGTCCTCTGACCGGCGATCGGTCGCTCGATCGGGGCAAAGTGGGCGGTCGGTCGGTCCTTGGCTCCCGGGCGGCAGGCGCTCAGGTCGACCGTCACCGAGCTGCCCCTGGCGACCGCGACCTCACGGGAGATCGCCCTTCCGCCCGGTGCCTCGCAGGTCAGGGTCCAGGTCTCCCCGGGGACGAGCGGGCGCGATGAAGGGTTGACCCGCCAGGAGAACTCGCCGGAGGCCGGCACGACCGTCCTGCTCGCAAGCCGTTGGGGGATGGTCGGGGTGGGGGTGATGCATTGGTTTGCCTCGGTGAAGCCCTGGCAGACGGGGATCGAGAACTCCTTGGAGATCCCGATGGTCGAGCCAGGCGGGGCCTCTCCCTTGATTAGAGAGCCCTCCCGGGTCGAGGCCTCGGCCGCGCGGAGGATCGCCTCCTTCATGCCCGGCCACTCGGACCGGACCATCTGGTCGAAGTAGGTGTGGAAGTCGGGTCCGCGGTCCTCGCTGGTAAAGGCGAGCGCCCCCTGGGCCAGATAGTTCCAGTCGTCGGTCGCACCGGTGACGGGGTAGAGCTCGAAGGAGCGCCAGGAGAGCCAGCCGGTTGCGGTGGCCATCGATTCGCCGAGGGCGTCGAACTGGGCCTGGTCGGGCGTCACGTCGCCGGGGAAGATCGCGGGGTCGTTGAAGCCTGGCTGGCGGAGCCAGACCCCCTCCTCGGAGTAGGTGTGGTGGGAGAGGACGACGGTCGGCTGGAGTCGCCTGGTGAACAGCTGGACGTTCTCGCTCTCCGGCTCGGAGAACCCGGCCGGGCCCCGATAGAGGCTGCTGGAGGGGATGTCGTCGGTACCGGTGCCGCCGAAGTAGTAGCCGTAGTTCCGGTTCAGGTCGACCCCGCCTTCCGGGTTAAGCGCACTGCAGGGTCGCTGGGCCTCGCCCGGGAGCGGCCTGCAGTTCTTTCGGCGGTATTCGTTGCTTCCCGGGTCGAGCCGGGGGTTGGGTGAGTCCGGTGCCCCGATCGGGCTGGGTCCGGCCCCCCTCGACGCCCGAAAGCCGTCCACGTTGACCACGGGGAAGATGAAGTGGCGGGTCGTCCTGAGCAGGTTGGAAAAGCGCTCGTTCCTCCGGTTCTCGAGCAGGTCGATCGCGTACTCGATCCCCCACTCGCCCGAGGGCCACTCGCGGGCCTGGTCGAGTCCGTCCTGGACGAAGGCCGGCCGGCCGTCCGCCCGCCAGACGTTCGAGGCGATCTCCCGCCCGAGCATCGGCTCACCGAGCAGGGTCCTCCCCATCGAGCGGAGCCGGACCAGCGACGGGTAGCGGCGGGCGAGCCTCCGCATCTCGATCTCGTAGTCCTCCCAGACCCGGTAGGTCGTCCGGCCGCTCGGAAGGGCCGGGATCGCCTTCCCCGCGAGGGGCTCGGGGTCGGGCAGCTTTCGCCATTCGAGTCCCGCCTCCTGGAGGGCAAGGCGATCCTCCCGGGACCAGATGATCACGTCGGACTCCGGTAGGGCGCCGCTCGCCACGTCGAGTCCCATCTCGGTCAGGGCCTCGACCGCCCGGGGGTTCGGGGTCTCGACTGCGATCCGCGTCGGTTCCGTGGCTTGGGCCTGACCGACGAGGAAGAGGGCCGCGACGGCCGCGATGGTGAGGGTGAGAATCGGGCGTTTCATCGGTCTGGGTCAGTAAACCCTAGGGCTACCTGGGGTTTCGACCGGCCCGGCATGGAAGGTCGGTGTGCCGGGACGCCTGGGTTGGATGTGGGCCACGTACCCGCGGGCCGGGCTCAGGGCAGCCGGCCGATCACCGTGCCGAGCGCGGAGATCGCGAACTTACGCCAGCGCGGCTTCAGCCTCGCCTTGGAGCGGGCGATCGGGTTCTCGTTGGCGAGCTGGGTCCGGACCAGATATCGACCCTCGACCCGATAGGCCGAGAAGCCGGTGACGAAGAGCTTCAGCGCCTGGCCGTCCTGACCGGGAGCACGGACCGAGACCCGCTGGCTGACCGAGAAACCGCACCGCTTGCCGGTGCCCTTCCTGAGGGGCCGGACCTTCTGGACGGCTTCGGCATCGACCTCCTGGCCGGCTACGTCCACCTTCTTGCCGGCCTTGCCCGCGCAGCGGGAGGTGGCCCGGACCAGCTTCCTCCAGGCCTGCTTTGCCTTCGAGCGGGAGCGGTAGGCGTAGATGTCGCTGCTGACCACCCGGACCGCGTCTATCCCGCTTGCGGTCTTGGTGTCCTGAAGGGTGATCGCGGCGTTGGCCCGGGTAGAGGGCGCCGCGCCGAACACCTTGCGGCCCTGCTTGTCGACGCACATCTCGAACGGGTTGGTCGCCGGTGCCCTGCTGAAGGCGAACTCCCGGCTCGGGTCCTTGCTCAGGTAGCTGGGGATGTCGGAGAGCTGGAGCGATGCCCGGTCGAGCTGCTTCTCCGACTCGGCCGCTGGGGCGAGGGCCGGGATCACGAGCGCAAGGAGGGGCATCAAGACCACTGCCCCGATCAGTCCCATGCCCGTCTGCCTCGCTGCCATACGGCGAGGGTAGCGGGAGCGTGGGGCAGAACGGGTGCGGATCCCTACCAGCCCTCTGAGCCGGGTTCGCCCTTGACCGGGCCGGTGATCTCGTCGGTGATCCAGCCGCCGTAGAAGCCGCCGGGTTGCGGGCGGACCAGCTCGTCGCCAAGGCGGCATTCGACCAGGGCCGGGTAGAAGGCGACCCAGCCGGTGATCGGCTGGAAGTATGGGGTGGGGTCGGGGTAGGCCCAGGCGGCCTGGGGAACTCGCTCCCCGCCGGCGACGACATCGAAGTAGGTGGCCGACCCCTTCCATTCGCAGAACGATCCACCCC
>JBJTBP010000099.1:0-27054 GCA_046091385.1 Solirubrobacterales bacterium
TGGAACGAGATCAAGGGTGTCAGCCCGTCGTACGACGCCGAACTGACCCTGTTTGGTCCGGGAACTGACTCCGGAACCTTTGAGTACTTCACCGAGTCGGTGAATGGCGAGGAGGGTAACCAGCGGAAGAATTACAACAACGTCGGTGAAGACGACAACCAGACGGTGACCGGTGTGTCCGGCGCTCCGGGAGGAATGGGCTACTTTGGCTACTCCTTCCTGGTAGAGAACGAGGGCACGGTCCGCGGCCTCGAAATCGACATCGGGGACGGATGCGTGGCTCCGTCTGAGAAGACGGTCCAGGACGGCAGCTACACACCGCTGGCCCGGCCGCTCTTCATCTACCCGTCGGCAAAGGCGCTGAACGACAAGGCGTTCGACAAGTTCATGAGGTACTACCTCGACAACGTCAATGACGTTGCCTCGTCGATCGGCTTCATCGGTCTAACCGATGCGCAGCTGAGCGCAAACAAGTAGAAGCTCGAGAACCTGATCTCGGGCTGACCCGGGACTCCCGCGGGCTGAGGACGACGGAAAGTGGCCACGGGAGACATCAGGGCCTTCGGGGTGGGGGGACCGGCCGAGAACAGGCCGGTCCCCTCGCTCGAAGCCCCGGCCCCCCGGTATGGAGAGAAGGGGATCCGAGGGCTACTCGCCCTTTGCGCCCTCCTCTCCGTGCTGACCACCACGGCGATCGTGGTCTCCCTGCTGCTGCCGACCATCGATTTCCTCGCCAAGGTGCCGATCGCCGATTTCCTGTTCGGGACCAGCTGGGCACCCACTTTCACCCCGGCCGACTTCGGCGTCCTGCCGATCCTGGTCGGAACCTTGAGCACCAGCCTCTGGGGGATGCTGGTCGCTGTGCCGATCGGCCTGGCCGCGGCAATCTTCCTTTCCGAGTACGCATCGCCCCGGGTCCGGAAGGTGGTCAAGCCGGTCCTCGAGGTGCTGGCGGGCATCCCGACGGTCGCAATCGGGATCTTCGGCCTGATCTTCCTCAGTCCGGTGATCGAGGGCGTCCTGCCGTTCATGGTCGAGGTCCCCCCCTTCAGCGCCGGGATTGCCGGGATCGCGATCGGGCTGATGATCGTTCCGATCATCGCCTCGATCTCCGATGACTCGATGCGTTCCGTACCGCAGGGACTGAGGGAGGCCGCCTACGGTCTGGGGGCCACCCGGATGAAAGTGGCGACGAGGGTCGTCGTCCCGGCCGCGATCTCGGGGATCATCGCCTCGCTCGTGCTGGCCGGATCGAGGGCGGTCGGCGAGACGATGATCGTCCTGCTGGTTGCCGGGGCTTCACCGAACCTGACCTTCGACCCCGGCTCATCCGTACAGACGATGACCGCCTTCATCGGGACGACCGCGACCGGGGATATCTCGACCGGAACGATCACCTACGACACGATCTTCGCCGTGGGCGCGCTGCTCTTCGTGATCACTCTGGTGCTCAACCTGTTCGCGATCCGGATGGTTCGGAAGTACAGGGAGGTCTACGAGTAGATGGCATCGCTCTCCGGACAGCCCGGATCAGGCCGGGTCCGCTTCGCCACTGATGGCGCCCGCGCAGTTACGGCAGAGATGCTCTCCGCGCAGCCCCGCCGCGATCTCATCAAGGGGACGATCTTCTTCGCCCTCCTCCTCCTGGCCCTGGCCGTGGCCCTCGTAGGGCTGGCCGCGATCATCATCCAGGCCGTGGTCAACGGGGCACCGGCACTCGGGCCGAACCTGTTCACCAACGGGCCTTCGACGATCAACCCCTCGGAAGCCGGCTTCCGGCCGGCCCTGATCGGGACCGTCTACCTGATCCTGGGGGTGATCGTCCTGGTGGTCCCGCTCGGCGTCGGTGCTGCGGTCTACCTGGAGGAGTACGGCGACCGGGAGAAGTGGTGGAACCGGTTGGTCGAGCTGAACGTCCAGAACCTTGCCGGAGTGCCATCGATCATCTACGGGATCCTGGGACTCGCCTTCATCGTCCGCGGGCCGCTCGACCTCGGCTTCGTCCTCATCGCGGGATCGATGACCCTCGCCCTTCTCGTACTCCCGACTGTGATCCTCGCCGCGAGGGAGGCAATTCGGGCTGTTCCCCCTTCGATCAGGGAAGGTTCACTCGCCCTCGGTGCGACCCAGTGGCAGACGATTCGGAGACAGGTACTACCGGCGGCGATTCCGGGGGTCGTAACCGGGGTGATCCTCGCCATCTCCAGGGCGATCGGCGAGACCGCGCCACTTCTTCTGGTCGGTGCAGCGACCTTCGTCACCTTCAACCCGACCTTCCTCGGGGACAACGGGTACTCGGCACTGCCGGTCCTGATCTTCAACTACGCGTCCAGGCCCCAGGATGAATTCCGGGTGCTCGCTTCGGCCGGCGTCGTCGTGATGCTGGTCGTGTTGCTGGCGATGAACTCATTCGCGATCTGGCTGAGAAACCGGTACGAACAGCAGTGGTAGGAGGAATAGAGTGAGTGAGTCAATTCCGGGGCAGCAGGCGAGTGAACGGACCAGAGAGGAACGATTGAGCGGCCAGGAAGAGCGGGGCGAAGAGCGGGGGCTGAGCCAGGGGATAGTGGTCGGCGAGCGAGCCGCTGCCGAGGCGACCGATCCCTGGTCGGGCGAGAAGGTCTTCGAGCTCCGGGACGTAACCGTCTCTTATGGCGGCCAGCCGGCTGTCAAGGACGTCTCGATGGATATCCAGCGCAACGAAATCACTGCGCTGATCGGCCCCTCAGGCTGCGGCAAGAGCACCCTGCTCCGCTGCCTCAACCGGATGAACGACCTGATCCCCAGTGCCAGGGTCGAGGGCGAGATCGACTACCACGGCCAGGACCTCTACGGCCCGAAGGTCGACCCGGTCCAGGTCCGGAAGATGATCGGCATGGTCTTCCAGAAACCGAACCCGTTCCCCAAGTCGATCTTCGACAACATCGCCTTCGGTCCAAGGGTGCTGGGCCTGGGTGATGTGGACGACCGGGTCCAGGCGGCGCTCAAGGGTGCCGCGCTCTGGGATGAGGTCAAGGACCGCCTCGACGACAACGCCTACGGGATGTCCGGCGGCCAGCAGCAACGACTCTGCATAGCCCGGACGATGGCGGTCGACCCCGAGGTGATCCTGATGGACGAGCCCTGCTCCGCCCTCGACCCGATTTCCACCGGCAAGATCGAGGACCTGATGCTCGAGCTGAAGGAGAACTACTCGATCGTGATCGTCACCCACAACATGCAGCAGGCGGCAAGGGTCTCGGACAAGACCGCCTTCCTGATCGTCCGACTGGATGCTGCCGAAAACGCGCGGTGGGGTGAGTTGGTCGAGTACGACGTGACCGAGAGGATCTTCACCAACCCCGCTGACGGCCGAACCGAGGACTACGTCACCGGTAAGGTGGGCTGAGATGGCGACCGCTGGCTCGAAGATCAGGGTCCACTACCAGGAGGAGCTCTTCGAGCTCGAGGACCAGGCCATGTCGGGCTTCGACTTCGTCCTCTCGGCACTCGACCGGACGATGGAGGCCGTCGAGAACCAGGACGTCGAACTGGCCCAGATCGTGATGGCGGACGACGACAAGATCGACGGTCGCTACCTGGAAGTTCATCAGGGCCTGGTCACCCTGCTGGCGACCCAGTCGCCGGTTGCGACCGACCTGCGCTTGATCGCAGCCCTGCTCCATGTGATCAAGAACATCGAGCGGATGGGGGACCAGTGCGTGAACGTCTGCAAGCTGATCCCATTGGTCGGCCACGAACCCCCGGTCGACCCGAGCATGGTCGAGACGATCCTCGAGATGGGCCAGAAGGTGAGGATCCAGGTGGTCCAGGCCCGCAAGGCCTTCGTCGACCGCGATCCCTCCCTGGCGAGGAACCTGGTCGCCCTCGACGACGAGGTGGACCAACTCAACCGGAAGTGCTTCGCCCGGGCGATCGAGATCGGCGACGAACCCGATCGCCGGGAGTGGGCGATGACGATGCTGTTGGCCGCCCGGGCCCTGGAGCGGATGGGCGACAACACGGTCGACGTCGGCGAACAGGTCGCTTTCGTCGTCACCGGGCTGTTCGAGGAGTTCGAGGACGCCTCGGCTCCGTCCACCGGCCCGAAACCCGCTTAGGAAGCACGCTCAGGCCCCATCCGGGCCGTTTGCGATCATCGCTGGAAGGCCAGATGATCTGCGCGGCTATCGACATAGGCTCGAACACGACCCGGATCCTCGTCGCGGAACCGGTCGAGGGACAGCTGGTCAAGCTGATGGAGCAGCGCTCCTACACCCGGATCGCGGTCTCCCGGGGCCGACGGGGAAAGATCCCCAAGGAGAAGGTCGAGGAGGTCGCGGAAGTGGTCGCGACCCAGGTGACGCTGGCACGGGAGGTCGGCGCCGAGCAGTTCCGGGCCGTCGCGACCGCGGCCATCCGGGAGGCGCCCAACGCGAAGAAGATCGCCGCCCGGATATCGGAGCGAGCCGGGATCGAGGTCGAAGTGATCTCCGAGCTGGAGGAGGGCCGCCTCGCCTTCCTCGGAGCGACCAAGTCCCTGGGTCACCCGAGCGAAGGCACCGTGGCGGTAGTCGACGTGGGAGGAGGATCGACCGAGATCAGCATCGGGACCGCTGAAGAAGGGGTGGAGGAGGTCAAGTCCTGGCCGATCGGGTCCGGGATGCTGGCCGACGAGATGATCGAATCCGATCCTCCGGCCCCATCTGAGATCCGGAGGATTCGCGACCGGGTCGAGGACGAGCTGGGGGGAAAGCTGCCAGGGCCGGTCGACCAGGCGGTCGCAGTCGGGGGCTCGGCGACCTCGCTGCGCCGGATGGTCGGTGCGGTCCTCGAGTACGAGACGCTCGAGCGCGGGATCAGGGTCCTGACCGGGGAGACCGTCACCGAGGTATCCCGACTCTACGAGCTCGATCCGGTCCGGGTTCGGATCCTCCCGACCGGGATCCTGATCCTCGAGAGGGTTTCCGAGCTACTCGGGATGCCGCTCCAGATAGGCAAGGGTGGGCTGCGGGAGGGGATCATCCTCGACCAGCTGAACGGCCGTGCCGCCGAACCGGAGCCGGCCCTCTCCACCTGAGTTCTACCCCGGTCCTCCGGACCTGCCTTACCCGCCCCGAAGGTAGGCTGGTCGGGTGAATTCCGGGGATGAATCGGTCCAGACGGTCGAGCGCGACTTCCGTGAAGCCGCTGCCGCCGTACTCGCGCAGCGGATCGCGGAGGTCGGGGAGCTGAGCCGCTCGGTCCTCGATGTCGACCAGCCGGCGGTGGCAGATGCACTCTTCCTATCCTCGGGGCGCCTCGGGACCGCGCTGGAGTTCTTCCGGCCGGTCCTCGAGCGGATGCACTACCGGGGCACCCGGGACGAGGTCCGTGATCTCGAACGTGCGGTGGGGCGGCGCCGCGACCTCGACGCCTCACTCGCATTGGTCTCGGCGGTCGGAAACGAGATGGATGAGGCTTCGCGGACCGGCGTCGACCTGCTGGTCGCGGGGCTCGATGCCGAGAGGGTCGAGGCGAATCGCCTGCTCGCAGCAGCGGTTGACCAACGTCGCCTCCAGGCCCTGCGGGTCAGGCTCGAGGATCTGGTTGGGGGCAGCGAGGAGGCCCTTCCGAGCGATCCGGGCGACGGATTCATCGTCGTTTCCGAGCTCCCCGGTGCAGCCCGAAAGACTGTTTCGAAGCGCCTCCGCAGGCTCCGGAAGAGGGTGCCACGGGCCCTCGACTCGGGAAACGGGAAATCCGTCCGCAGTTCGCTTGGCGCCGCCGCCCGACTCCGGTATGTGCTCGAGCTCGCCGGGTCCCCACTGGGCGGACAGGCCGACACCGCCAGACGTGCCGCAAGGGGACTCCAGGAAGTCCTGATCGGGGTCTCGGACTGCGATCGGACCCTTCCCCTCGCCGAGGGCAGGCTCTCGGCCCTGGTCAAGAGCGATGCGACCACGATCAGGGAGCGGGGAAGAGGCAGCCGGGAGCTGGACCCGGTCCTCGTTCAGGCGGCTCCGGGAAGGGATGCCTACCGTGGTCTCGTCCTGACATCGGTCGACCTCCGGGCCCGTCGGGAGATCGAGTTCGAGCGGTTCCGCCGACTCTGGCTCGAGCAGGCCCGCCAGGGCGCCTGGGTGGCGCTCGGGGCTTCGTTGGACGATTAGCGATCCGTTTACATCCGGCCCCCACCCGGCCCAATGGCAGTGACTAAGATCGGATGCGTCAGGGAGTGATGCGAACGTGAGCAAGACAGGCCAATACGGCGATCCGTCGCTGTTCTTCAACCGGGAGCTCTCCTGGCTCGACTTCAACCAGCGGGTTCTCGAAGTTGCCGAACGGGTCGACCTGCCCCTGCTCGAGCGGGTCAAGTTCTGCGCGATCTACTCGTCGAACCTCGACGAGTTCTTCATGGTCCGGGTTGCCGGCCTCTGGGACCAGGTCGACGCCGGGATCGATGCCCGAGGGCCAGACGGGCTCTCGCCGACCGAGCAGATCGAGGCGATCAGGGATCGAACCCTGGAACTCGATCGCAGATTGAACGCCTGCCTGTTCGATTCGATCCTCCCGGCCCTCGCCGGGGAGGGGATCCGGATCTCCTCGATGGAGGAGCTCGACCCGGTGCTGCGCGAAGAGGCCGATCGCCGCTTCGAACAGCAGATCTTCCCTGCGTTGACCCCTCTGGTCATCGGGCTGGGCCGGCCGATCCCCTACATCTCGAACCTCTCGCTCAGTCTCGCCGTCGCCCTCCGTGACCCCGAGACTTCGACCGACGTATTCGCCCGAATCAAGGTCCCGACCGAGCTGATCGGCCGATTCCTCCAATTGGAGGACGGCGATGACACGGTCCTCGTCCCGCTGGAGCAGGTGATCGCGGCCAACCTCCAGATGGTCTTCCCTGGCGTCGACGTAGTCGATCACGGCTTCTTCCGGGTTACCCGCGATGCCGACTTCACGGTCAGCGACGAGGCGGACGACCTGCTCGAGGCAGTTCAGGAAGAACTCCGGCGACGGAAGTTCGGCGAGGTCGTCCGGCTGGAGATCGCCGAGGGAATGGACCCGGCCCTCGCCGAGCAGCTGATCGACATGCTCAAGCTCCAGCAGAACGAGGTACTCGAGCTCGGGCCGCTGCTCGGGATGGCCGACCTCTGGGACATCGTCAGGCTCCCCGGTCACTCCTCCCTCAGGGACGAACCGTGGTCGCCGGTCACCCCGCCCCGTCTGGTCGGTGACGAGGACGAAACGATCGACATGTTCTCGGCGATCCGCCAGCAGGACATCCTGGTCAACCATCCGTACGACTCTTTCTCGTCCTCGGTCGAGCGGTTCATTGCCCAGGCGGTCAACGACCCCGACGTGCTGGCGATCAAACAGACCGTCTACCGGACGAGCGACGACTCCCCCCTGGTCGGCGCCTTGATCAAGGCCTCGGAGCGCGGCAAGCAGGTGGTCTGCATGCTCGAGCTGAAGGCCCGCTTCGACGAGGAGGCGAACATCGAGTGGGGCAAGCGGCTGGAGGAGGTGGGCGTCCACGTCGTCTATGGAATCCCCGGGCTGAAGACACATATCAAGGCCCTGCTGGTGGTAAGGCGAGAGGGCGATCGGGTCCGGAACTACGTCCACATCGGTACCGGCAACTACCACCCGACCACGGCCAGGCTGTACACCGACCTCGGTCTGTTCACCGCCGATCCCGAGATCTCGGCCGATGTGGCGGAGATGTTCAACGTTCTGACCGGGTACGCCAGGCCCGGGCAGTACCGCAAGGTGCTCGCCTCCCCGGACACGATGAGGGAGGGGATCCTGGAGCGGATCGGAAGGACGATCGAGGCCCACCGCGATGGCAAGGAAGCCCGGATCGCACTCAAACTCAACGCCCTGGTCGACCGGGCCTGTATCGACGCGCTCTACGAGGCATCCTCAGCGGGGGTCCCGGTCGAGCTGAACGTTCGGGGAATCTGCTGCCTGAGGCCGGGGGTCCCAGGCGTTTCGGAGAACATCCGGGTCGTCTCGGTGGTCGGTCGCTTCCTCGAGCATTCGAGGGTCTACTCCTTCACCCAGGGCGACGAGACCGAGGTCCTGATCGGATCGGCCGACCTGATGCCGAGGAACCTCGACAGCCGGGTCGAGCTGGTCACCCCGGTCGAGGACGAGGTCGCGAAGGCCCAGGCGCTCGACGTGCTGGAGCGCTGCCTCGCCGATAACACCAACTCATGGGTCCTGGACGCCTCCGGAACCTGGTCGAGGCTCGATCCCGAGGGTGGCGAACCACGGAACGTGCAGATGGAGCTCCGCGAGCAGCACCTCGCCCTGGCCGCGACCACCGCCCCCCAAGCCGTCGGCTGAACCGATTCGGCCGAGCCAGGTGCCTCTGGTAGGTTCGAAATCGCCCGTGGGACTGCTCGCCCCCAGAGACGATGTCTTCTTCGCCCTCTTTGCCGAGGCGGGAGCGAACAGCCTGAAGGCAGCCAGGACCCTCGAGGAGATGCTCGGCCGGTGGCCTGAGAACCTCGGCCTCGGGCAGGAGATCCTCGAGCTCGAACAGGAGGGGGACAGGGTCACCCACGAGATCATCCGCCGACTCAACTCGACCTTCGTCACCCCTCTGGATCGCGAAGACATCTACGCACTCGCAACCCAGCTGGATGACATCGTCGATTACATCGAGGAGGCAGCCGACTACCTCGGCCTCTACCAGGTCGAGGCCCCGATGTCGCAGGCGATCGAGCTCTCGCGGATCCTGGTCGCTGGCTGTGACCAACTTGCCGCCGCCCTCGGGGAGTTGCCCGACTTCGGGAGCCTCGAGGATTACTGGATCGAGATCCACCGGCTCGAGAACGAAGGTGACCGGGTTTCCAGGGACGCGGTCGCGTCGCTCTTCTCGACCGGGATCGACCCGATGGTGGTCATCCGGTGGAAGGACATCTTCGCCGTCCTCGAAAGGGCGATCGACGCGACCGAGACGGCGGCCCACATCCTCGAGGGCATCACGATCAAGAACGGCTGAGCGAACGTGGACGGCGACCTGCTCCTTGCCCTCGTCGTTGCGATCGCCCTGGTCTTCGGCTTCAGCAACGGGATCCTCGATGCCCCGACCCTTCTCTCGTCGCTGGTCTCGACCCGGGCGAACGGCCCGAGGACGGCTCTTGTCGGAGGGAGTCTGCTCAACTTCGCCGGGGCCTTCCTAACCCTGCAGGTGGCGGTGACACTCGCCGAGAAGATCATCGACCCGTCGGCGATTCAGGGGACCGATGGCCTCGAGGTCGTCCTCGCCGGGATCGCGGGGGCGATCGCCTGGACCGTCGCGACCAGCAACCTCGACCTTCCCTCCTCGAGCTCGCACGCTCTGATCGGAGGCCTGGTCGGGGCGACGATCGTCGCAGTTGGGTTCGGCGGGATCGAGCTCGGCGGGCTGGTAGGCCTCGCCCTGCTCCCGGCCGTGCTCGCCCCGGTCGTCGCATTCATCCTCGGTGCCGGGTTCATCGCGGTGGTCTACCGGCTCTTCGCACGCAGGCGCCCCGGTCCCGTGGGCCGTGGATTCCGGCTGGCCCAGCATTTCTCCGGGGGCCTTCTCGCCTTTTCCCACGGCTCGAACGACGCCCAGAAGACGATGGGTGTGATCACCCTTGCGCTGGTAGCCAACGGAACCCTTGCCGACGGAGAGGGAACGCCGCTCTGGGTCGTGATTGCCGCCGCAGCTGCGATCGCCCTGGGGACCGCGATCGGGTCTGGACGGGTGCCCGGGCGGTCGGTCCCAAGGATCATCAAGATCGACCCGGCCCAGGGCTTTACCTCCGAGCTGTCGAGCTCGACGACGATCCTGGTCGCGTCACTGCTCGGCTTTCCGCTCTCGACGACTCAAGTCATGAATGCCGGGGTGATCGGCGCCGGTGCGGCGAGGGGGATATCGGCGCGAAGGTGGGGCCTGGCCCGGAGCGTGACCAGGGCTTGGGTGCTCACCTTTCCGGCAGCCGCGGCAATCGGTGCTCTTGCTTTCGGCATCACCTCCTTGGTAGGGGGAGGCCTGATCGGGGGACTGATCGCCCTTGCGGTAATCGGGATCGGGGCGTTGCTGGCATCACGACGGATGGTCCCCCGGGCAGTACGTCTCGCCCGCACCTGAGGCAGCTCCCGATCGGGTCCCATTCCCGATCCCCGAACCGGGATACGATCCGGTCGTGGTCGCCTTTCGAAACGTCCTGATTATCGTCCTCCTGGCGCTCGCCGTCATGCTTCTGCCCGGCGGCGGCCGGATCACCGAAGCGGTCTTCCAGGCGCTGTCGCTCGGCTTCCTCACCGTGCTCGCCTGGGCCGCCTACCGCTTCCTCAGGTCCCAGGAGATCACCCTGCTCGGGATGGACGACTCCCGCAGGCTCCTCTTCGCCGGTGCGCTCGGCCTGCTGGTGCTCGCGGTCGCCGGGACCGACACCCTCTGGTCGTCGGGACTCGGAACCCTGTTCTGGCTGATCCTGGTCGGGTCCGCGGTGATCGCCCTCTGGCGGATCTGGGTGGCAGAGAAGCCGGTCTGAATCTCCGGGTCCTGACCTGGAACCTCTTCCACGGGAGGGATGCCCCGCCCGGGAAGTTCGAAAGGGGGCTCGACTGGGGCCTCGGAGGCAGGCCGCTTCGCTCCGGCGATTACGTATTGGTCAACCGCTCGCTCGAGGACGAGTTCATCCGGGTCTTGAATGGCCTCGAGTGGGACGCGGCGCTGCTCCAGGAGGTGCCGCCCTCCTGGTCGGGGCCCCTCGCGGAGGCGACGGGAGCGACCGGTTCCTTCGCACCGACCTCGCGCAACTGGATGAGGCCGGTGACCGGGTCACTCTGGGCCCGGAGGCCGCATCTGATCGGAAGCTGGGAGGGTGGCGGAAACCTGATCCTGGTGCGGGACGGAATCGGACTCGAACCGGGAAGTCAGGGCCGGCGGCTGCTCACAGGTCTCCCCGAGCGTCGACTGGTCCAGTCGGTTCGGCTGACCGGTGGCGTCGACCTCGACAACCGCAATGCCTCGACCGGCCCCGGGCGGGCAGCCGGTGACGTCCTGAAAGCGGCCACCTTCGCCGTGGGGCGATCGGACTCACGACCGCTGGTCCTCGGTGGGGACTTCAACTGCCGCCCGTCAGGTGGCCGCCCTTTCCCGGAGCTCGCCGCGCGGTTCGGACTGTCTGAGCCGCCGTCGGGAATGTCCGGCTCGATCGACCACCTCCTGGTTCGTGGTCTGGAGGTCGTCGAGCCGCCCCGTCTCATCCCCGACCGGAGCCGCGAGGTGGCCGACATGGAATCCGGGGCACTGATCCGGCTTTCCGACCATCCGCCGGTGATCGGCCTGTTTCGGGCCTGAGGGCCCTCCTCGCCCGGCCAAAATCGTCGCAGAGCTTTCCCTCCCCGAGGGGAATTCGTGATCGGTGAACGGCGAGCTTGGCCGGGTGCCCGCGGCGGATCAGAGGCGATCGAAAAGACGGATCGGGGATTCGGGGGATGGCGAGTCCGGATCGGTCTCGCTCGAGCTGGTCGGGGCCCTCCCGGTCGTGGCGATCTCGCTGCTTGCCTCGCTACAGCTCGCGGTTGCGGGCTATGTGATCTGGTCGGCCGGTACGGCCGCCCGAGCCGGGGCGCGGGCGGTCCTGACCGGCGGAGGAGCGGAGGGGGCTGCGAGGCGTGCCCTCCCGGGCGTGCTGGCCGAAGACTCCCGGGTGACTCGCGAAGACGGGGTGACCGTCTCGGTTCGGTTACCCGCGCTCGTTCCGGGACTGCCCGAGACCTGGCTGGAGGGCTCGAGCGATCTCGGCCGTTAAGGGATCGACATCCAGGCCCCCGCTTCGCTGCTCAGGCCAGGCGACGGTCGAGGCGGTCGCCGGGGTGGCGGTGCTGCTGTTCGCCGGCCTGGTCGCCTTCCAGCTGCTCCTGGTCGGACACGCGCACCAGCTCGCCGAAGGTGCGGCCCAGGCCGGTGCGATCGCGGTCGTTCGGGGGGAGTCCGCCTCGAAGGCGGTCGACGACGCCCTTCCGCCCTGGGCGAGAGCCAGGCACAGCCTGAACCGCCTGCCCGGTTCCGTCCGGGTGAGCGTGCGGCCCCCTTCGCCGGTGGGTCGGATATCGCGCCTGCTCGAGGTCAGCTCGACTGCCTGGGTTCGTGAGGCTCCCCGTTGAACGGATCCCTGGTCGAGGTGGAGTCGGAGTCCGACTTTCGGACGGTGCTCGTCACGTCCCCCGGTCCCGACCCTGGGGTCGGTCGCATCGCCCGTCGCCTTCTCGCCGGGAGAAGTCGTTCTGCCGAGCCGGGTTGCCTGCTCGAAGTCGGACTCGACGGTCGGTCCAAGCCGACCTTGCTCAAATCACGCTCGGCCTCGGAGCTCGCGACACGGATCGAGGCGACCAGTCCGGGGGTAAGGGCCGTTGCGAAGGGCAGGGACTGTTGGGTGAGCCTCTCCCCGGAGTCCGATCTGCCCGATCGGATCCGCGAGGTACTGGGGATGGTCGAGGACCTCGGGGCGGTCTTCCTCGCGGTCGCTCCCTCCTGTTACCTCGAGGTCCGTGGCCTGCTGGATCCGGAATCGACCGAAGTCCTGATCAAGGGGACTGCCGAGACGGATCCAGTGGTCGAGCTGGCCCTCGATGAGGCCGCAGATGCCGGCTACTCGGCTCGGAGCGTGATCCCCGGCAAGGGGAAGCTCGAACGGATCAGACCGGTCTGGCGCTCGGAGTCAGGCCAGGCGACTCCTCTGGTCCTCGGGGCCGCATTGATGACGATCACGGTCGCAGTCGCCCTGGTTGCTATTGCCGGAGCCGGGACCGGCAAGGGGAGAGCCCAGCGTGCTGCCGATCTGGCCGCCCTCTCGGCGGCCCGCTCGATGCGGGACGACCTGCCGAGGCTGCTGGCGCCGGCGACCCTTCCCAACGGGCTTCCGAATCCGGCCCACCTGCCGAAGCCGGTCTATCTGGCCCGGGCACGGCTGGCCGGTATCTCGGTGGCAGTCGCCAATGGCGGATCACCGGCGACCGTTTCGGTGGTCTTTCCCGATGCGGCCTCCTTCGCTCCGTTGACCGGTCGGGTCAGCCTGCCGGTTGGGGGACCGCAGGGTCCGGCCGGCACCGCCTGGGCCGTTGCCAGGGTCGGCCTGGTCGGATCTGGATCCACGGATCTCGCCTTCGCGACGGGCGGCGGCTATTCCGGCCCGCTCGCGATCCGCCAGGGCCACGGCATGAGGCCCGATGTGGCCGGGGCCTTCGACCGGATGGCCGCGGCGGCGCTTCGGGACGGGGTCGGCCTGGCGATCAACTCCGGGTACCGGTCGGACGCCGAGCAGGCACGACTGTTCGCGGCCAACCCGGACCCCCGCTGGGTCGCGCCTCCAGGACAGTCGCTCCACCGCTGTGGGACCGAGCTCGACATTGGTCCACCCTCTGCCTACGGCTGGCTTGCAGCCAATGCCGGACGGTTCGGATTCCTCAAGAGGTACTCCTGGGAGCCGTGGCATTTCGGGTTCGTCGCCGGGCCGGAGCCCTGCTCGGCCGCGGCGGAGGTTGCCGGGGTTGGAGAGGGGGCCAGGGGAAGCACGATCCTCGTTCCGGATTTCGTTCCGATCCGGTTCCGTCGCCCGATCCTCGCGGCCTCTTTGGCAACTGGGGTACCGGCGGCACTGCTGGCGGCCCAGCTCAAGTCCGAGTCGAACTTCGATCCGAACGCGGTCTCGCCGGCCGGAGCCCTGGGGATCGCCCAGTTCATGCCTTCGACTGCGGCCTCCCGGGGTCTCACAGACCCGTTCGACCCGTTCGCCTCGATCGCCGCCCAGGCCAGGCTGATGGCCGAGCTGATCGCCCAGTTCGATAGTGCCCGACTAGCGCTCGCCGCCTACAACGCCGGTCCGGGTGCGGTGTCGGCCTGCGGCTGCGTGCCCTCCTACCCCGAGACCCTCGCCTACGTCGCCCGGGTCCTGGCCCTCGCCGGTGGGGCCGCCGGCTCGATCGGGGTACCGATGGAGGTCGAGTTGGTCCGGTGACCCGGGCCCTTCGACGGAGGCCCGTATCTGGATAGGCTTGGGCCATGGAGAAGATCGAGATCACCGACCCCGATTCGATCGCTTCCCTGGTCGGGACGGCCGTCGGACCGACCGAGTGGCGAGAGGTCACCCAGGAGATGATCGATTCCTTCGCCCAGTTGACCGGTGACCACCAGTGGATCCACGTCGATGTTGAGCGGGCGGAAAAGGAGAGTCCGTTCGGGACGACGATCGCCCACGGCAACCTCACCCTCTCGATGATCGATGGGTTCAGGGAAGGGCTGGTCGATGTCTCCCGGGATGCCTTCGCCCTGGGTGTGAACCTCGGCTGGAACAGGGTCCGCTTCCCGGCTCCGGTGCCGGCCGGCTCCCGAATCCGCGCTTCGGCCGAGCTGATCAGCTCCGAGCAGCGCGACGACGGCTGGATCGAGAACGTGACCCGGTTCACCCTCGAGGTCGAGGGCGGGGAGAAGCCGTGTTGCGTAGCCGACAACGTCACCCGGCTGCTCAAGGCCGGCTGAGCCCAGGAAGCGGTTAGCGACCCTCGAACTCGACCTCGTCGCCGTCGAAGAAGGCCTTGACGGCCCGGGCGAGATCCTCGGTCCCCATCGCCTCGGCGATCGCGTGGCGTTCCTGCTGGAGGTGCTCGGTGAGCGTGTGGTCGAGGCTGGTGCCGGCGAGGCGCTTCGACATCTTCACGTAGTACGGGGCCTTGGCCCCTAGCTTGCGGGCCTTCTCCATCGCCCGCTCCATCAATTCGTCCGGTTCGACCACCTCGGCGACGATCTTCTCCTCGAGGGCCGCCTCGGGGGTCAGATTGGGATCGTTGAGGAGGATCTCGACCGCCCGGGACGGCCCGACCACTCTGGGCAGGAAGTAAGTCATCCCGCCGTCAGGGGAGGCGCCGATCCTTCCGTAGGCACAGGCGAGGAAGGCGTCCTTCGAACAGATCCGGGTATCGCAGGCGAGGGCGAGGGAAAACCCTGCCCCGGCGGCCGGCCCGTTGATCGCGGCGATCACCGGGTAAGGGATCCTGACCAGATCAACGATCCCCCTGTGAAGAGTCTCGGCGCCGTCCCTGACGCCCGCGACGATGTCCACACCGGGATCCTCGACGCCGCGACGGAACCAGTTGACGTCACCACCGGCGCAGAAGGCCGTGCCGGCACCGGTGATGATCAAAGCCCGGAGGTCGGCCTGGTCGGCCAGCCAGCCGAAGATCACGGGGAGCTCCGAGATCATCGTCGGGTCCATCGCGTTGTAAGCATCGGGCCGATCCAGGGTGAGGATTCCGATGCCGTCCTCCTCCGAGAAGGTCATCGTCGTCAGCTCTGGTGGGGGGGCGGAATGGGGCATGGTCGGCGCCGGAAGCCTACCCGGTCCCCGGGACTTCCTAACCTTCCATGGATGAAGCCGTTGCGAGGAGGACCGCATGGGTGAAACCGGCACGGGATCGGAGTCGCGTGAGCGACGGCTGGTCGCCGAGCGTCGGGCGCTCCCGGACGAGCCCGGGGTGTACCTGTTCCGGGACCGGGACGACGAGGTGATCTACGTCGGCAAGGCCCGCTCGCTCCGCAAGCGGGTCGGCTCGCACTTCTCGGGGGGCAACGCCGCGATGACCTCGGAGGTCGACTCGATCGAGTTCCTCGCGACCGAGACCGAGTCCGAGGCTCTGATCGCCGAGCAGAACTTCATCAAGAGGTACCGGCCCAGATTCAACGTCCGCCTGAGGGACGACAAGTCCTATCCATACATCGCCGTCTCGCTCGACGAAGCCTTTCCCCGGGTCTACTTCACCAGGGAGCGTCATCGGGCCGGTCGGGCTTACTTCGGACCGTTCTCCTCGGCCCGTCGAGTCCGGGAGACCCTCGACCTGCTGGGGAGGCTGTTCCAGTTCCGGACCTGCGACGGCCCGGAGCCGGGGCGGCGTTCGGGCAGCCCCTGCCTCGACTACTTCATCGACCGTTGCGGAGCACCTTGCGTCGGTTACGTCGACGAGCAGGCCTATCGCGAATCGATCGACGGAGTACTCGACTTCCTCTCCGGCCGCTACGGGCGGATCGAGGAGGAACTCGAACGTCAGATGGAGGAGGCTTCGGCCGCCCAGGACTTCGAGAAGGCGGCCGCCTTTCGTGACCGTCTCGAGGCCGTGCGGTCCCTCTTCGAGAGGCAGAGGGTCTCGGGCACCCCGGTCGGTTCGGCCGACCTGATCGGTGTCTCTTCCGAAGGAGCCGATGCGAACGCCCAGGTGTTCCAGGTCCGGGACGGCGTTCTCCTGGAGAAGCAGGGTTTCTACCTCGAGGTTCCCGAGGGAACCGGGGAGGGGGATGTCGCCGCGGGCTTCATCGAACGCTTCTACGCGACCTCGCCCGCCCTGCCGAGGACGGTCCTGGTCGGCCCGGAACTCTCGGGTCGGACCGACGAACTGGCCGAGCGGCTCTCGGTGATGCGCGATGGTTCGCCGGTCGAGCTGAGGGTCGCCGAGAGGGGCGAGATGCGGCGGCTGCGGGAAATGGCCGAGCGGAACGCGAGGCTGGCACTCGGGCAGGAACAGCTACGCCGGGAGTTCGGGCGGCGCAGGAAGGCCGAGGCGCTCTCTGGCCTCGCCGAGGCACTCGGTATGGAAGAGGTGCCGGTGCGGATCGAAGGCTTCGACATCTCCAACCTCGGAGGTCAGGACACGGTCGCCTCGATGGTCGTCTTCGAGGGCGGTACCCCGAAGAAGTCCGACTACCGGAGGTTCAAGGTCTCCCGGGGCAGCGGTCCCGACGACTACGCATCGCTCGAGGAGGTCCTCGGACGCAGGATGGCGAGGTACGAAGAGCAGGTCGACCTCTCCCCACACGATCCCGAGCGGGACCAGAGCTTCGCCTCGCTGCCTGGCCTGATCCTGATCGATGGTGGCAAGGGCCAGCTCTCCTCGGGCCTCAAGGCACTCGGCGGTTTCCTCGAGCGCGGGGTGACCGTGATCGGCCTCGCCAAGCGCCACGAGGAGGTATTCCTGCCGGGCAGCAGCCACCCGGCCCCTATCCGGCCGGACTCCGAGGCGTCACTCCTCCTCCAGCGGGTTCGGGACGAGGCCCACCGATTCGCGATCGGCCATCACCGGGGGAGGCGCAGCAAGCGGATGACCGAGTCCGTCCTCGACGGGATCAGGGGAGTCGGTCCCGAGCGCAAACGCCTCCTGCTCCGCCACTTCGGATCCCCCGATCGACTGGCCGAGGCGAGCAGGGAGGAACTCGAGGCGGTGCCCGGGCTGCCCGGTAAGGTGGCTCGAGAGGTCTATGAACAGCTCCACAGGGTCTGAGTCGGTGGTACCGGAGGGGACGGGGGCCTCGCCCGGTGAGGAAGCCGACCCGGGAGTCGATCTGGTCGTGATCACGGGACACTCGGGGGCCGGGAAGTCCGAGGCGATCGCGGCCTTCGAGGACAGCGGGTACTTCTGCGTCGACAACCTCCCTCCGCAGATGATCGAGGCCCTCGGGGAACTGTTCGCCCTGCCCGGCAGCTCGGTCGAGCGGGCTGCCGTGGTGACCGACGTGCGCAGTGGCGAGTACTTCGACCAGCTTGTCGAAACCCTGGAACGGCTCGAGGAGGGCGGCATCGAACCCAGACTGCTCTTCCTCGAGGCACAGGAGGATGTACTGATCGACCGCTACAAGGAGACCCGCAGGCGCCATCCCCTCGCGCCGGAGGGAAGGATCCTGGACGGGATCCGGGCCGAACGGGAGTTGATTTCTCCGCTCAGGAACCGAGCCGACCTGGTGCTGGACACGACCGAGCTGACTGCCCACCTGCTCAGGCAGCGGATCGTCGAGGAGATGATCGATCGCCGGGACGAGGGTCGGCTCGCAGGCAGCCTGTTGACCTTCGGGTTCAAGAATGGGCCGCCGCGGGATGCCGACATAACCCTCGACGTGCGCTTCCTGCCGAACCCCTATTACGACCCCGAGCTCCGGCCGAAGACCGGACTCGACCCCGAGATCCGGGAGTACGTCGAGGCAGGCACCGAGGCGGGTGAGTTCTACGGGCGGCTGCTCCCCCTGCTCGAATTTCTGATCCCGGCCTATGTCGCCGAGGGGAAGAGCCACCTGACGATCGCGATCGGCTGTACCGGCGGTCGTCACCGCTCGGTCACCGTGGCCGAGCGGATCTGGAGCGACCTTGCGATGCGTGACGACGTGGTCGTCAGCGTCAGTCACAGGGACCTGGACTGATGCCCGGGGCCGGTCCGGCGGTCCGGGCCGAGGGACTCCGCAAAGAGTTCGGCCAGACGGTCGCGCTGGACGGACTCGACCTGCTCGTCGATACGGGGGAGATCGTCGCCGTACTCGGACCGAACGGAGCCGGGAAGACGACTCTCCTGACGATCCTCGAGGGGCTACTCCAGCGTGACGGCGGGGCGGTCGAGGTGCTGGGAGTCGATCCGGCGGCGGCGGATCCGGACTGGCGGGAGCGGATCGGGATCGTGCTCCAGGAGACGGCCCTCGAGCCGCTCTTGACCGTTCGTGAGTCGCTCGAGCTATACGCCGGTTACTACCGCGACCCGATGCCACCCGACGAGCTGATCGAGCTGGTCGGTCTCGAGGACTCGACTGACGTCCGGGCCGGTCGCCTCTCGGGTGGCCAGCGACGCCGGCTCGACGTCGGGATCGCAATGTCGGGCAGGCCCGAGCTGCTCTTCCTCGATGAACCGACAACCGGTTTCGATCCGGCCGCACGGAGGAGTGCCTGGGCGATGATCGCGGGGTTGCGCGAGCGGGCGACCACTGTCCTGCTGACCACCCACTACATGGAGGAGGCGGCCGAGCTGGCCGATCGGGTGGTGATCGTCGATGACGGCCGGGTCGTTGCCCAGGGGACTCCGGCCGGACTCGGTTCCGAGCGCGGCCTGAAGACCGCGATCTCGTTCCGGTTGCCGGTCGAGGTCGAGCCCGGGGACCTGACGCTGCCCGGCGGCGGAAGTCTGGTGCGGGACGACTCCGGCACCTTTTCGCTCGAGACCGACCGCCCCACCGCCGACCTCGCGGCGGTAACCGCCTGGGCCGGGACCAGGGGCATCGAACTCGACGAGCTTTCGGTCAGGCCCCCGAGCCTCGAGGACGTCTATCTGGAGCTGACCGGATGAGCGGGGCGACCAGGGCGCTCGGGCTGGTGTCGCACGAGTTCAGGTACTGCCAGAAGGTCTTCTGGCGAAACCCCGGCTCGGTCTTCTTCACGGTGCTCTTTCCGGTCCTGCTCCTGGTCATATTCGCGACGATCTTCGGCGACGACCGGATCGAGACCCTCGGCGGAATCCCGACCGATCGCTACTACGTTCCGGCGATCGTCACCCTCGCCGTGATCTCGGCGACCTTCATGAACCTTGCGATGAACCTGACCATCGCACGGGAAGGGGGGTTGCTCGAGCGCGGGCGGGGCACTCCGCAACCGGCTTGGGTATTCATCGCCGGACGGGTCGGCAACTCGGTGGTCGTCTCCGTCCTGATGGTCGTGGTGGTGACCCTGGTTGGACTCGTCCTGTTCGGCTCGCCGGTCCCCTGGGGTTCGATCGGGCCGGTTCTGCTGGCCCTCGTAGCGGGCGCCGCCTCGTTCAGCACCCTCGGAGTGGCGATGTCCGCGGTCATCCCCTCGCGGGAGGCTGCCCCGGCGATGGTCAACCTGATCGTCCTGCCGCTCTATTTCCTCTCCGGGATCTTCATCCCCGAGAGCGAGATCCCCTCGGGCGTGCTCGACTTCGCCTCAATCTTTCCGGTCAGGGCCTTCTTCGAGGTGATGCTCGCCGCCTACGTCCCGGTGGTGGATGGGGCCGGATTCCCCTGGGGGAGCATGGCGGTCCTGCTGGCCTGGGGCCTGCTCGGCCTTCTGCTCGCCCTCAGGTTCTTTCGCTGGATGCCCCGTCGCTGAACCTCCATCTGTAATCGGTTCGGAGCCGCGAAAGGGCGCGGCCCTCGGATAACATCGCGACCGTTCTTCGCCACTCAGGCAAGGGGCGGTCGGGGCGCCGAGACGGCACCGTGGAAACCAGAGAGGAGGACCCACCCAGATGAGCGTCAAGGTTGCGATCAACGGTTTCGGCCGGATTGGCAGGAGCGTCTTCAGGGCGGCCAGGGAGTCCGGGGCGGACCTCGATTTCGTCGCGATCAACGACCTGACCGATAACGAGATGCTGGCCCATCTGCTCGCCTACGACTCGGTGATGGGGCGCTTCGACGGAGAGGTGAAGGCGAGCGACGGCGCGATCGAAGTCGACGGGAAGGAGATCGCGGCACTCTCGGAGCGGGATCCGAAGGCCCTTCCTTGGGGGGAGATGGGTGGCGACGTGGTGCTCGAATCGACTGGGTTTTTCACCGCCGGATCGGAAGCCGCCGGCCACATCGAGGCCGGAGCGAAGAAGGTGGTCATCTCGGCCCCGGCGACCGATCCGGACGTGACCGTTGCCCTCGGGGTGAATTTCGACGATTACGACCCGGCTGAGCACAACATCATCTCCAACGCATCCTGCACCACCAACTGCCTTGCTCCGATGGCCAAGGTGATCCACGAGGCGATCGGGATCGAACATGGCCTGATGACCACGATCCACGCCTACACCTCTGACCAGCGCCTCCAGGACCTGCCCCACAGCGATCCGCGGCGGGCACGGGCGGCGGCGATCAACCTGATTCCGACGACTACCGGGGCGGCCAAGGCGGTCGGCCTGGTTCTACCCGACCTCGAGGGCAAGCTGAACGGCTTCGCGGTCAGGGCCCCGGTTGTTACCGGTTCGGTGGTCGACCTCACCTTCACCGCATCGAGGGAGACCTCTGCCGAGGAGGTGAACGAGGCAGTCCGGAAGGCCGCCGAGGGCGAGATGGAGGGGATCCTCGCCTACACCGAGGATCCGATCGTCTCCACCGACGTGATCGGCGACCCCCGCTCTTCGATCTTCGATGCCTCACTGACCTCGACCATCGCCGATGGCCGCATGGTCAAGGCGATCTCCTGGTACGACAACGAGTGGGGCTACGCCAACCGCTGCGTAGACCTGCTCGGCCGCCTCTTCTAGGCGAGCCGGCCGGCAATGGCCTTCGATCGCGCCAGGGTCCAGGACGTCGAGGTGGCCGGGCGCTCCGCCCTGGTGCGGGTCGATTTCAACGTGCCGCTGGCCGGGGGCGAGGTCACCGACGACACCAGGATCCGGGCTGCGTTGCCGACGATCCAGCTGCTGCTCGACCGGGGCGCGGCGGTAATCCTCGCTTCGCACCTCGGCAGGCCCGACGGAAGCCCCGACCCGGCTCTCTCGCTCGAACCGGTCGCCCGGTGCCTGGCCGAACTGCTCGGCCGGCCGGTTGCCTTCTGTCCGGAGGTGACCGGGGAAGAAGCCGTCCGGATGGCCGACGACCTGGACCCCGGAGAGGTGATGCTGCTCGAGAACCTCAGGTTCGATCCGGGGGAGACCGCCAACGACCCCGCCTTCGCCCGGGCCCTCGCCTCGCTGGCCGACCTTTACGTGGACGATGCCTTCGGTGCGGTCCACCGGGCCCACGCCAGCACCGAAGGGGTGCCCGGACTGCTCCCATCCTCAGGCGGGCTGCTCCTCCAGGAGGAGGTCGAGCGGCTCTCGGCGGTCGCCGACGACCCGGAGCGTCCCCTCATCGTCGTCCTGGGAGGGGCCAAGGTTTCGGACAAGATCGGCCTGATCTCGCGCTTCCTCGAGATCGCAGACGAGATCCTGATCGGCGGAGCGATGTGCTTCCCGTTCTTCCGGGCCCAGGGGATAGAGACGGGTGACTCGCTGGTCGAGGAGGAGGGGATAGGCCTGGCCGCGGAGCTGATCGCTTCGGCGGAAGCCCCCGATACCCGGGCCGAGTTGGTCCTCCCTGTCGACATCGCCGCCGGGGATAGCTTCGACGCCGGTGCCGAGAGGGTCGAGCTCGACTCAGACTCGGTGCCGGAGGGCATGCTCGGACTCGACATCGGGGAGAAGACGGCGGCCGACTACGCGGCACGGATCGGTGGGGCAGGGACCGTCTTCTGGAACGGCCCGATGGGCGCATTCGAGCTGCCTGGTTTCTCGCTGGGGACGCGGGTCGTTGCGGACGCGGTCGCCTCGACCGACGGGTTGACGGTGGTAGGGGGCGGGGATTCGGTTGCCGCCCTCGTCGAGTTCGGCTTGACCGACTCGATCGACTGGGTCTCGACCGGGGGCGGGGCCTCCCTCGAGTTGCTCGAGGGGATTGCCCTTCCCGGCATCGAAGCCCTGGATGGAGGATGATCGCCTGGTGACCAGGGTTCCCGTAATCGCGGCCAACTGGAAGATGCACAAGGGTCCGGCGGAGACCCGACAGTTCCTCGATGCCTTCCTGCCAGGCCTGAATGGGGATGGGGGAGGTCCCGAGATCGTGATCTGCCCCCCGTTCGTCTCGCTCGAGGCTGCCGTGGTGGCCTGCGAGGGTTCCCCGGTCGAGGTCGCTGCCCAGAACATGCACTTTGAGGGACAAGGGGCGTTCACCGGAGAGGTGTCGGCACTGATGTTGGTCGAGCTCGCGGTCGACGGGGTAATACTGGGCCACTCCGAACGGCGCCAGGACTTTGGTGAGACCGATGAGGACCTCGCCCGGAAACTGGTCACGGCGGTCTCGGCCGGGTTGACCCCGATCCTCTGCGTCGGCGAGACCGAGGAGGAGCGCCGTTCGGACGAGACCGAGGCCGTCCTCTCCCGACAGGTCTTGACTGACCTTGCCGAACTCCACGACGAGCAGCTCGACCGGGTGGTGATCGCTTACGAGCCGAGCTGGGCGATCGGGACCGGCCTGACCGCTTCCGTGGAGCAGGCCGAGGAGGCTGCGGCGACGGTCCGTGAACTGGTCCGGACCAGGGACGCCGAGGCGGCCGAGAAGGTCCGGATCCTCTACGGCGGCTCGGTCAAACCCGAGAACGCCGCCGAGCTGCTGGCGCCGGCCGACGTCGACGGGGCACTGGTCGGGGGAGCTTCTCTCTCCCCCGAGGACTTCTCAGCGATCGTCGCCGCCGCGCCGACATCGTGAGCGAGGGATTCGACGGAGGACCGACTGCCCTGCCGGTCCCGGGGCTGGCGCTGGTGATCCTCGACGGTTGGGGGCTTGCTGAGCCTGGACCGGGCAACGCGATCGAACTCGCTCGGACCCCCAACTTCGACCGGCTCTGGGAGGACTTCCCACATACGACCCTGAGCGCCGGGGGCCCGGACGTCGGCCTCCCGGAGGGGCAGATGGGCAACTCCGAGGTCGGCCACCTGAACCTGGGGGCCGGGGCGATCGTCCCGCAGGACCTGGCCAGGATCGACTCGGCGATCGCTGACGGAACCTTTTTCGAGAACGAGGCTCTCGTGGCTGCCTGCCGGCAGGCGATCGAGAGTCCCAGCGGTCGACTCCACCTGATCGGTCTGGTCTCCGACGGGGGCGTCCACTCGGGCTGGGAGCACCTCGAGGCATCGATCGAGCTTGCCTCCCAGGAGGGAGTCCCCGACCTGATCTTCCACGCGATCACCGATGGACGGGACACATCGCCCACGGGTGGGGCCGTATTCATCGACGAGCTGGAGAGATGGCTTCGGTCGGCCGGGAGGATCGGGACGATCTCAGGGAGGTACTACGCGATGGACCGGGACACCCGCTGGGACAGGGTTCGACTCGCCTACGACGCGATTGTCCATGGGGAGGGTCCGCGTACCGACGATCCGGTCGGCATGCTGCGGACCTCCTACGAGGAGGGGGTGACCGACGAATTCATCGTGCCGACCGTGGTTGGCGATTACGACGGGATCGGTGAAGGCGAGGTGGCTATCTCCGTCAACTTTCGTCCCGATCGGGCCCGCGAGCTGACCCTGGCGCTGGCCGATCCCGAGTTCGACGAGTTTCCCCGCTCCGGGGGCCCGCTGCTCACGATTACGACGATGACCGAGTACCGGAAGGGGTGGCCCTACCCGGTCGCCTTTCCGGAGAAGAGGCCGGCGGTCACCCTCGCGGAGGTCATCTCCGAGTCGGGCGGTGCCCAGCTCCACGTCGCCGAGACCGAGAAGTACGCCCACGTCACCTACTTCTTCAACGGCGGCCGCGAGGACGAGTGGGAAGGGGAGAGCCGCCACCTGGTGCCCTCCCCGCGGGACGTCGCGACCTACGACGAGAAGCCTTCGATGAGTGCGGCCGACGCCGCCGGGGCATTCATCGGGGACTGGGAAGAGGGCCGGCCCAGGTTCGGGATCATCAACTTCGCCAACCCCGACATGGTCGGCCACACCGGAGTCGTCCCGGCTGCGGTCGAGGCAGTCGAGTCCGTTGATGAGGCGCTCGGCCGGGTAGTCGCGGCGGTCCACTCGACGGGAGCTGCATGCCTGGTCACGGCTGACCACGGCAACGCCGAGCAGATGGTCGGGCCCGATGGAAGCCCGAACACGGCCCACACCCTGAACCCGGTGCCGCTCGTACTGACCGTCCCGGGGCTAGGGCTCGAGTCGGGCGGAATCCTCGCCGACGTCGCCCCGACCGTCCTCGAGGCGCTCGGGATCGCCCAGCCTCCCGAGATGACCGGCCATTCGCTGATCGTCGACAGCTGAGCCGGGCCTCACTTCAATGCGCGACGATCCGGCGAGACTCTCATTCGAGCAGACCGCCACCGATGGCGCCGCGAGGACGGGTCTGCTGAGGACCGGCCACGGCCCGGTCGAGACCCCGGCCTTCGTCCCTTTGGCGACCAGCGGCACGGTCAGGGGAATCTCCTCGGCCGAGGTCGAGGGACTCGGGTACGGGATGGTCCTCGGCAACACCTACCACCTGCTGGTCTCACCGGGACCCGACCGGATCAGGGAGGCCGGGGGACTCCACTCGTTCATGGGATGGGACGGGGCGATCATCACCGACTCAGGCGGTTTTCAGGTGTTCTCGCTCGCCCACGGCGGGTCGCCGATGAGATCAAGGGGACCGGCCGCAGGTCCGGGGGTCCGGCCGAGACCATCTCCATCGAGGAGGAAGGGGTGACCTTTCGTTCCTACCGCGACGGCTCGCTGCTCACCCTCTCCCCGGAGGCCTCGATGGAGGTCCAGGCCGCCCTCGGTTCGGACATCGCACTCGTCTTCGACGAATGCACGCCGGCTTCAGCCGATCGTGACTACACGGCGGCCTCGACCGCCCGGACCCATCGCTGGCTCGATCGCTGCCTCGCCTGGCACGAGGCCAACGGTCCGGTGGGGCAGGCCGTCTACGGGATCGTCCAGGGTGGCGTCTTCGAGGACCTCCGGCGGGAGTCGGTCGAGTACGTCACCGCCGCCGCAGTCGATGGGGTAGCGATAGGGGGGACCCTCGGCCGCGACAAGGAGGAGATGGGAGGCGTTCTCTCGATGACGATTCCGCTCCTGCCCGATGCGGCACCCCGCCACCTCCTGGGTATCGGGGAGGTAGACGACCTGATGAGGGGGATCGGTCTGGGGGTCGACACTTTCGACTGTGCCGTGCCGACCAGGCTGGCCAGGCATGGCATGGCCCTGGCCCCGGAGCCCGAGTCGAGGTACCGGATCGACCTCCGGAAGAGTCGGATGACCGGCGACGGGGGGCCGCTGGTCGAGGGCTGTCGGTGCGAGGCCTGCTCGAACCACACCAGGGACTACCTGAGCTACCTCTCCCGGGGCGAGGAGCTTACGGCGGTCCACCTGCTGGTCGGTCACAACCTCTCCTACGTCGAGTCCCTGATGGAGGGCGCCCGGCGAGCGATCGGGGAAGGGACCTACGCCGGGTTCGCCGAAGCGGTAATCGGTGGAGCGGTCCCCTGGGAGGCCTGAGTCCGGACCCGTTCAGCGGGTGTTCTGGCGGACGTAGTCCCTCAGCTCGCCGGCGAGCTGGTCGACCGACTGGCCGGCCCAGTCCCTGACCCTCACGGTCGCCGTGCGGTCGGTCAGGGCGATCACCCCGCCGGCTACCACCGCGGCGATCACGATCACCGCCAGCAGGCCGCCCAGGAACCGGAGGAATCTGGCCGGCGCGGAGCGCTTCTTCCTCGTCCTGACCGAGATTCCGGTTCGTCCCTCGACCGGTGAGGGAACGGGGGGAGGAAGGTCCGGTAGGCCGCTCCCGACCGATCTCGAAGTCCTTTCGAGCGGCCTGGTCGCGGTCTCGGCCCGGGCCATAACGTTGGTCTCGGTTGCTCCGGCGGCCAGGGGGACGGTCACGTCCTCGCCCCGGAGGCCCCTCTGGAGCCCGTCCGACATTTCGGCTGCCGACCCGAACCTGATCGCGGGGTCGTGCTCCAGCGCCCTCATCACCGCAGCGCCGACCGTCTCGGGTACGTCCGCGTTGTAGGTCGAGGGGGAGAGTGGCTTCTCGTTCTGCTGTCGGACCGCGAGCTCGGCCAGGGATGACCCCTCGTACGGGAGTCGGCCGGTCAGGAACTGGTAGAGGACGACCCCGAGCGCGTAGACGTCGGTCGCCGGTGTCGCCTCCTCCCCCCGAACCTGTTCCGGTGCCAGATAGGCAGCCGTTCCGACGACCGAGCCGACCTGGGTGATCCGGGTCTGCTCCATCGCCCTGGCGATACCGAAGTCAGTCAGCTTGCAGGTGGTCTCGCCATCGCCTGCAGGTCCTCCGGTGATCATCAGGTTCCCTGGCTTGACGTCGCGGTGGATGATCCCGTGGCGATGGGCGTACTCGAGTCCGGCGCAGGCCTGGACCCCGATCTCGACCGTGGTCGACGGCTCGATCGCCGCTCCGCCCTTGAGCAGCTGGGCCCCCGACCGACCGTCGACACATTCCATCACGATGAAGTAGCGGCCCTCGTCCTCGCCCGTGTCGTAGACCTGGACGATGTTCGGATGGACAAGCCGCGCGACGGCGAGGGCCTCACGCCTGAACCTGGCGACGAATCGCTCGTCGTCCGAGAGGTGCTCGGCCAGCACCTTGACCGCGACCGTGCGTTCGAGCACCTGGTCGTTGGCCCGGTAGACATTCGACATCCCGCCACTGCCCAGCTTCTCGCCGAGCTCGTACCGGCCGCCGATCACCGTCGGCTCAGCCATTCCTGCCACCTGTCCCGGGACTTACTCCACCCGGCGTCACCCCACCCGAATCGGGCGGGGGGGGTG
>JBJTBP010000100.1:0-20212 GCA_046091385.1 Solirubrobacterales bacterium
CCTCACCGCCGGGCCCTGCCGGGCATCCCCGGCGGCCGTGATCCGGCCCAGTTCGGGCCTGTCGAGGCGATCGAGCACCTCGGCGAGGGCCGAGGTCACCTCGTTCGCCATTCCGTTCAGGGCCGAGAGACTCTGGTGGGCATTCCTCTTGGTGCCGAGGTCGACCTGGGCCATCGCGTCGAGCCCGACCCGGTCCCAGACCTCGACCAGCATCGCGATCTCTACGCCGTATCCCGTGTGGAACGGGATCGAAGTGAGGACGTCCCGGCGAACTGCGACCTCCCCGGCAAGCGGCTGGTCGAACCCGACCAGCTCCGGAACGCAGCGGGCGAGCAGGGGCTTGGCGGTCAGCTCGGTGACCCGGCCCCCACCCCGAATCGATTCGCTCTCCCCCTGCCGGAACGGCCGTCGGTAGAACCCCTTGACGAAGGCCCTTTCGGGATCGGTCAGGAGGGGACCGAGCAACCCCGTCACGTAGTGGCGTCCGAAGTCCGCGACGTCGCCATCGACGTAGACGACGATCTCTCCGCTCGCCGCCCGGAGCGCCCGCCACATCGCATCCCCCTTACCCCGGACCGGACCGACCGAGGGCATCAGCGAGGTTTCGGAGACAACCTCCGCTCCGGCAGCCCGGGCCGTCGCCGCTGTCCCGTCGGCGGAGTCGGCGTCGATCACCAGGACCTGGTCGACGATCCCCGTCCCGACCAGCACCTGGAGCTCGGCAACCGTGTGAGCGATCGTGCCGGCTGCGTCCCGGGTCGGGACGACGACCGAGACGGTGGACCCGGACTCGGCCTTGGCCCGAGCCAGGTCGGAGACCGGGAAGTCGGTATGCGTGAAGGTGTCTAGCATCGGTCCGGTGGGAAACGGCAACGACGTGGGGAGCGTGCGCACGGCGGCCGGTCGGCTCAGTCTAGAGCGGCCGGCGATAGTCGGCGTGGTCAACGCGACCCCCGACTCCTTCTCCGACGAAGGCGACCGGACCGAGACTTCATTCGTGCGAAAAGTGACCGATCACGTTGAGGCAGGTGCGACGGTGATCGAGGTAGGCGGCGAATCCAACGTGACCAACCGGCCCGCCGTCGATGCCGAGGAAGAGGTGGCGAGGGTGGTACCGGTGGTCGAGGCAGCCGTCGCCCTGGGCGCGACGGTCTCGATCGACACCTACAAGCCCGAGGTCGCCGAGCGGGCACTGGAGGCAGGCGCGGCGATCGTCAACGACATCAGCGGAAGCTCGCGGGAGGAGATGCTGGCGGTCTGCGCCCGACACGGGGCGGGGATGGTGGTGATGCACACCGAGGTCCCGCCGAAAACCCAGAAGTGGGACGAAGGCCTCTACCCCGAGGGCGTGGTCGCCCGTCAGGTCGAGTTCTTCTCCCAGCGACTCGAGGGCCTGGCCGAAGCGGGCATCGAGCCCGACCAGGTGGTGCTCGACCCCGGACCCGACTTCGGGAAGACCCCGCTCCAGACGATCGAGTCGGTTCGGGGGATACCAACCCTGATCGAAGAGTTCGGACGGCCGGTGATGCTCGCCGTCTCCCGCAAGGACTTCGTCGGTGCCCTGACCGATCGCCGTCCCAGGGAGAGGGCCGCCGGCACCCTGGCCGCGATCGGATTCGGTCTCGATGCCGGCGCCAGGCTGCTCCGGGTCCACGATGTCGCCGGGACGGCCGACTACCTCCGGGTGCGCGAGGCCCTGCTGGGGGAGGTCGAGGTCTCGCCGGGACTGAGGATCTCCGACGAGGTCCGAAGGGAACCGCCGGCCGGGTCGGACCGGAGTTGAACGAAGACGATCGTTCGCTGCTCGGCTCGCCGTGGGCCGTTGCGATCGACCCGGCCAGAAGGGATGGGCGGATCGAGCGCTCCCGGGTCGAGCCGGGACTCGACGCGCTCACCGAGCCGATCCCCGAAGAACTGGACCCCGGAGTCGCCGAGACACTCGAACGGGCCGGGATCGGGTCGCTCTACGCCCACCAGGTCGAGGCCTGGCGCGAGGCGCGCGAGTCGAACCTGGTCATCACCACCCCGACGGCCTCGGGAAAGTCCCTCGCCTTCAACCTGCCGGTACTCGACGGCCTGGCCCGTCCCGGTCGGTCGGCAGCGCTCTACCTCTACCCGACCAAGGCCCTCGCCCAGGACCAGGCCCGGGCCCTGGCCGAACTGAACCCCCCCGGCCTCCGTTACGCGATCTACGACGGGGACACCCCACGGGATCGCAGGGCCGCGATCCGCAGGGAGTCGAACCTGGTGATGACCAACCCCGACATGCTCCACGTCGGGATCCTGCCCAACCACCAGTCGTGGGGTGACTTCCTCAAGCGACTCGACTGGGTGGTGATCGACGAGGCACATACCTACCGCGGCGTCTTCGGCTCGAACGTGGCAAACGTGATTCGCCGCCTGCGAAGGGTCTGCGCTGCCTACGGTTCGACACCCCGCTTCCTGCTCGCCTCGGCGACGATCGCCAACCCGGTCGAGCTTGCCGAACGGCTGGTCGGCGAGGACTTCCGTCAGGTGTCCGAGGGCGGGGCACCCTCCGCCGAACGGGAGGTGGTCGTCTGGAATCCGCCGCTGATCGACCGGGCCACCGGCACCAGGCGATCGGCGATCGCCGAGGCCGCCGACCTCCTGGCCGACCTGGTCGCCTTCGAGATACGGACGATCTGCTTCATGAAGAGTCGCCGGGGCATCGAGCTGATCCGCAAGTTCGCCGCCGAGCGGCTCGTCTCGAAGGGCCGACCGGACCTGGCCGAGCGGATCGCGCCGTACCGCGCCGGCTACACCCCGGCCCAGAGACGGGACATCGAGGCCCGCCTATCCTCCGGCGAGCTGCTCGGGGTGGCCGCGACCGACGCGCTCGAGCTGGGGATCGACATCGGCCACCTCGATGCTGCGATCTGCGTCAACTTTCCCGGGACGGTCGCCGGCCTTCGGCAGATGTGGGGCCGGGCCGGCAGGAAGAGCCGCGGCTTGGCGGTCTACGTAGCCGGGCCGGACGGACTCGACCAGTACTTCTGTCGTCACCCGGACGAGTTCCTCGACCGACCGGTCGAGGCGGCGATCCTCGACCATGCCTCCCCCGAGATCGCGGCCCGCCACCTGACCGCGGCCGCCTATGAACTGCCGCTCGGGCCTGACGAGGGGAGGTGGTTCGGGGAGGGCGCGACCGAGACGGCCAACGACCTGGTCAGGGAGGGCGTGCTCCGGAAGACCGGGAAGGGCCTGGTCCCGCGACGGTCGGGCTTCGTCGCCTCGGGGATCTCGCTCAGGTCGAGCTCGTCCGACTCGGTCCTGGTCGTCGACCGGGATTCGGGCGAGGTGGTCGGGGAGGTCGAGACCGGTCGGGCCTTCACCACGCTCCATCCCGGAGCGATCTACATGCACCTGGGCACGAACTGGGAGGTCTCCGAGCTCGACCTCGGGGCCGGCCGGGCGATCGTCACTCGTTTCGACGGTGACTGGTACACCCGTCCAAGGGTCGAGACCGAGGTCTTCATCGACCAGGAGACCGACCGGCGAGATGCCGCCGGGGTCGAGCTCAGCTACGGCCGGATGGCCGTGACCGAGACGGTCACCGGCTACGAGCGGGTCCTCTCGGCCGACCAGACGGCGATTGACCTGGTCGAGCTGGAACTCCCGCCCCAGGATTTCGAGACCCGGGGTCTCTGGTACCTGCCGCCCGAAGAGATGGTCGGCGGCCTTCCCCTGCCCGAACTACTCGGCTCCCTGCACGCGACAGAACACCTCCAGATCGCCGTCCTGCCCTTGATCGCAATGTGCGACAGGTGGGACATCGGGGGGCTCTCGACCAACGTCCACGCCCAGACCGGCTCACCGACCATCTTCATCTACGACGGCCACCCCGGAGGGATCGGGATAAGCGGCCGCGGCTTCGAGATGTTCGAGCGACTGGTCGCCGATGCCGGCCGGCTCGTCTCGGAGTGCGGCTGTCAGAACGGCTGTCCGTCCTGCGTCCAGAGCCCCAAGTGCGGCAACCTGAACGAGCACCTGGACAAGGCCGGGGCGATCCGGCTGCTGGGCCTGATGGAGGCTGCTTCGGCAACGAAGTGAACGACCCGCCACCGGTCCGGTCCGACGACGACCCCGACCGGCCACCGGATACCCTTACCGCCCCCTGGCGAGGTAGCTCAGTTGGTAGAGCACACGACTGAAAATCGTGGTGTCGCCGGTTCGATCCCGGCCCTCGCCATCGCCTCGGCCGTCAGGACGCCAGGCCGACCAGCGAGAGGACGAACATGAAGGTGATCACCCCGGTCGCGATCGCGGCAGTCACCTTGGCCGGCTCCTCCCGATAGGTATCGGGAAGAAGCTCATCAAAGGCGACGTAGATCATCGCCCCAGCGGCGAAGGCGAGGGCAGGCGCGATGATTCCGGAGACCTGGCTGGCGAGCAGGTAAGTGAGGATGATCGCCGGGACTTCGACCAGCCCGGTTGCGGTAGCCAGCCAGAAGAGCTTTCCCCTTTCACGGTGGCCGAGTGCCGGAGCGACTACGGCAAAGCCCTCCGGGATGTTGTGGATCGCAATCGCAAGTGCGAGCGCTACTCCGAACACGGGATCCCCGGTGGCGAGTCCGGCACCGACCGCCATCGCCTCCGGGATGTTGTGGACCGTAAGAGCGCTCGCCAGCAGGTAGGTCTTGCGCGGCAGCTTCCAGCGCGTGTGCTCCTCGACCACCTCCGTCGGAAGATCGGGATGCTGGTGCTGCCAGCCACTGAGGTCGGCCTGACGGCCGTGAAAATGCGGAATCCGTCGATCCAAAACGGCGACCGTGAGGACCCCCAGAGCAAGCAACAGAGCCGCTACGGCCGGATCGAGATCGAGGAAGGCAGCAGGCAGCAGGCTGAGGAACGAGGCCCCCAGCATCACGCCAGCCGCAAAGGCCGTCGAGAAATTGAGCAGCTTGCTCGAGGGCTGCCGAATGGCGAACACTCCGGCGGCTCCGAGGGCGGTCCCCGCAGCTGCGACGAAACTCCACGCGACCGCCTGGCTCATCGCCCGCCTCGTCCCGACGCGTCCAGAGGGATGGGCCGTGAAGGGATCGAACCTTCGACCTTGAGATTAAGAGTCTCCTGCTCTACCAACTGAGCTAACGGCCCTCTCGGCGGCTGGACCGGGCGGGACGGATGTCACCTTCCCGGAACCTCTCCGCGACCGCGGATTATAGATACGGGGAGCGATCACCCCGCCCTTGCCCCCTTTCCTCAGGGAGAGGTCGGCGAGAGGGTCGAGCCGCCGATGCCGCCGACCGGCTCCTTGAGCGAAGCACCACCCTCCTTGCGGGCCTGCTTCTTGACCCGAGCCAGGTACTTCTCGACCCGTTTGGCATCCCGCTCGACCGCGTCGAGCGTCCGGTTGATCTCCTGCTTCTGCTCCGGGCTATCGGCCAGGGCGAGCGCCTCCTGGCGGCTCTTGGCAGCCTCGCCGAAGTCGAGCGCGTAGAGCTGGTAGGTGGCGAGCGTCACCAGCAGCCCGGTCGGGGCAGGGCCCTCACCACTTTGGAATTCCTGTTCACCGGCTCGGGCGACGAATGCCTGAGCATCGGCCGCGGCCTGCATGTTGGCCTCGAACTGGGCGACTGTCGCCCCCTGGGCCAGGCTGAACAACATCCCCGATGCGAGCTGGGCAACCCCCCGATCCGGTTCCTGACCGGAGTCCTTGACGTACCGCTCCCAAGCCGTCGCGGCAAGCTCGTACTGCTGGATCGCGTCTGCACCGACCACCTGAGAGTCACCATCGACCTCGACCAGCGAGTTGCCGGCGACGATCCTCTCCCTGACGAGCTCCTGCTGGAGCGCGAGGTTTTTCGGATCCTGGCGAAGCTTCTGCTCGATCTTCGTAGCCCTCTCGACTGCCAGGTCGGCCGTGTCCTGGGAAACGACCGAGTTGCCCGAACTGAACGGGTTGAGTCCACCAGGGAGTCCGATAACCAGAAGGCTGGCCGCCATCACGAATGCCAACATCACGTAGATCACCTGGATCACGCGCTTCCGTCGACCCCTCAGGTCGAACAGCATTCCTCCCTGTTCCGGTTCTTCAGCCAATCCCTCTCACTCCTGGGTCTTCGGTTCGAGCCCGTCCGCCTCCAGGGCCTCGCTTCCTGCGTCCGACCGGGCTTTCGGCGAACCGATTGCCCGGGCGAGCAAGATACTCAACTCGTAGAGCCCGAGGAGCGGCACCATCTCGATCAGCATCGTCACCGGGTCCACCCCGGGCAGGGCGGCGGCCAGGACAGCGATCGCCAGATAGGCGTATCGACGGTTCTTGCGGAGCTGTTCGACCGAGACGATCCCGAGCCTGACCAGGGCGAGGATCACGACCGGGATCTGGAAAACGGCGCCGCCGGCGATCATCACCATCGCGAAGAAGGAGTAGTAGTCGCGGGCCCTCAGTTCGGTCTGGAACTGGGCAGAGTTGAAGTTGAGCAGGAAGTCGACGGCGGCCGGCAGGACGATGAAGTAGGCGAAGAAGACACCGGCCACGAACAAAAGCGGGATGGTCACCAGCACCGGTACGACCGCCTTCTTCTCGCGGGGCGAGAGGGCCGGGATGACGAAGGCGAACAGCTGGTAGGAGATGAACGGCGCGGACAGGATCAGGGCTGCGTAGAGCGAGACGGTAACCGTGGTCAGGAAGGCCTCGGCCGGGGCCAGGACGATCAGCTGCCGGTCGACAGCAGGCAGCGGAGCGGCCGCGATGTCGAGGATCAGGTCGCTCTTCCAGAAGCAGACCAGGAAGGCAACCCCGAGGGCGACCAGCGAGGCGATGATCCGCCACCTGAGCTCGTCGAGGTGGTCGACCAGTGAGATCTCTTCGTCGTGGCTTACCGGCCGTATCCTGGCCATGGCGCTCCTGCGGACTCAGTCGCGGCCTGTCGTCCCGGCCGAAGGCGCCGGGACTTCCTCGACCTCGACCGGTTGCTCGTCGGCCTCGACCAGGACGGGCTCGGCAGACTCCTCATCCTCCTGGAGGTCCTCTTCCTTCTCGCCGGAGGAGATGCTCGAAACCCCTTCACGAAACTCGCGCAGGCCCCGACCGAGCGAGCGACCGAGATCGGGCAGCTTGCGCGGGCCGAAGACGATCAGCGCGATGATCAGGATGATCGCTATCTCGAGGATGCCGATCTGCGGAATCACTGAGGTGATCGTAGCGCCCGGGCGCTGGCGGGCCCTGAAAACGGCCCTACCTGAAGTTCAGGTAGTAGCGCGAGGCGGTCGGTTCGGCCTGTTCCTGGTACTTCGAGGCCCGTCCGTTCGCCCCGTATGGCGTCTCAACCGCCTGATCCATCCTCATGAACGACAGCTGGCCGACGGGCATCCCCTCGTAGATCGTGATCGGCAGGTTGGCGACGTTCGAGAGCTCCAGGGTCAGGTTGCCCGAGAACCCGGCATCGACGAAACCCGCGGTCGAGTGGATCAGCAGCCCGAGCCTGCCGAGCGAACTCTTGCCTTCGAGTCGGGCGACCAGGTCATCGGGGAGGGTGACCTTCTCGAGGGTCTGGCCGAGCACGAACTCTCCCGGATGGAGGATGAAGGGCTCATCTCCCTCGGCCCGGACCAGCTCGGTCAATTCCTCCATCGGCTGCTTGACGTCGATGTAGGGGTACTTGCTGTTGTTGAAGACCCGGTAGCTCGAATCGACCCGAACGTCGATGCTCGAGGGCTGGATCATCCCCTCGTCGAAGGGGTCGACCAGGATCCTGCCGGCCTCGACCTCCTCGCGGATCGTCTTGTCGCTCAGAACCATCGCGGCCGGAGTATTCCAGAGCGGGGGGCGTCCCCGGTCAGGAGTACCGAAGTACGACCCCGTCGGCGACCAAGTCGAGCAGGGTCCGCCGGTCTTCCGGCACGCCAGCCCCGTCGAGCGCCCCCTTCGCCCCCTCCACCAGACCGATCGCCTGGTCCCGAACCTCGTCGAGAGCACCGGTGGCCTCGATGCGGTCGGCCAGCTCCAGAGCCGACTCCCGGTCGAGGCGATCGAGGTCGACCGAGCCGATCGCGGGGTCGCGCTCGATCGCGATGATCACTGGAAGGGTTACCGTGCCGTCGAGCAGATCGGTACCCGGAGCCTTTCCGGTCCGCTCCTCCGGCCCGGAGATATCGAGCACGTCATCGAGCATCTGGAAGGCCAGGCCGATCCCTCCACCGAAGGCCGCCAGCGATTCGAGCTCCGGCGCACCCTCCCCGGACGCCGCCAGACCCCCCAATACGCAGGAGGCCGCGAAGAGGCTGCCGGTCTTCAGCCGGCAGCGCTCCAGGTAATTCTCTTCTGAGAGGCCCATCTCGCCGGCCTGGCTGCGCTGTACCAGCTCCCCCGTGACCAGGTCCCGGGTGGTCGCACTCAGGACCGCGACCGCATCGCTGTCGCCGGCCCGGGCGAGCAGCCCGAAGGCCTCGGCAAAGAGCGCATCCCCAAGGTCGGTCGCCCTTTCCCGACCCGACTCGGCGTACACGGTCGGCCTGCCACGCCGGAGCGGAGCCCGGTCGAGGACGTCATCGTGGACCAGGCTCGCCATGTGGACCAGCTCCACCGCTGTCGCCGAGCGGACGGCCCGATCCCCTCCTTCCGGACCGGCCGAGAGCAGGACGAGCATCGGCCGCCTCCGCTTGCCCCCAGCCCTCACCGTTGCCGAGGCATCCCCGGCCAACGGTCCGGTCCGCCCCGTCGCCCGGTCGAGCGACTCCTCGACCGCCCCGAGGGCCGACGGCAGCCACTCACCGGCAGTCTCGATCACCGCGGTGACCGGCTCGGGCGACTCCTTCGCCATCAGGCGACTCCCGAGTGGATCGCGATGATCCCCCCGGCCCTCACGGTCCACCGGACCCGGTCGAACCCGGCCTCGCCCATACGGTCGGCCAGCGTCCCGGCATCGGGGAAAGAGCGGACCGAGCTCGGGAGGTAGGAGTAGGCGGCCGAGTCACCGGCCACCTTGCCGATCTGGGGGACTATCCGGTCGAACCAGAGGGCGAAGAACCCCTTGAGGGGTTGACGCGCGGGCTGGGTTATCTCGAGGATGACCAGCCTGCCGCCGGACTTGAGGACCCGCTTCATCTCCCCCAGACCACGGCCCAGGTCGGCCAGGTTCCTGGCTCCGAAAGCGATCGTCAGGGCGTCGAAGGAGTCGTCCGGAAACGGGAGCTCGAGCGCATCGGCATTGACGAAAGAGACCACCTCCTGATCATCCGGTGGGGCCTTCTTCCTGGCCAGCTCGAGCATCGGCTCCGAGAAGTCGGCGCCCACCACCTCGCCGCTCGGCCCGACCCGATCGGCCAGCTCGATCGAGAGATCACCGGTGCCGCAGCAGAGGTCGAGGGCCCGATCCCCCGGCCCGACCTCGGCCCGGTCGGCCGCCCGTCGGCGCCAGGTCCTGTCCAGCCCGGCCGTCATCACCCGGTTCATCCGGTCGTAGACGCCGCTGATCCGGTCGAACATCGAGTTCACCTGGCCGGCGAACTCTGCGTCGCCGCGGCGGGGAGGACTGTCGGTCACGGGTCCCGCCCTAGTCGAGCGAGGCGAGGTAGTCGGCTACCTCGTTCAGCTTCTTCTCGCCGAGGCCCCGGTAGGAAGGCATGATCCCCGGACCGATCGCGACCGAGCGCTTGATCGCTTCCCTCGGCAGCATCGCCCCGATCTCGGTCAGGTCCGGGCCGAGGCCGCCCTCGGCTCCGTTCTCACCGATGTTGTGGCAAGCCAGACAGCCTGCCTGGGCGACCACCTGTTTACCCTGCTCGAACTCGGGGGCCGTCTCGAGCTCGATCTCGTTCGGCGACCCGGCGCTCGCTCCCATGTAGGTCAGGTAGCCCATCGCGACAATGACCAGGATTCCGGAGATGCTGGCGACCGGGCGCTTCCACGGGATGCGCTCCGGGTTTCGGTCGTAGAACGGCAGGAGGATCAGGAGGATCATGCAGATCGTCGGGATCCCGACCGTGGCCAGCGGCACGAGTGCCGGGGGCTTGATCACCTTGAGCAGCTCGAACAGGAAGAAGAAGTACCACTCCGGCCGCGGCACGTAGGTGGTGGTGGTCGGGTCGGCCTTCGGGCCCTGCTCGGCGCCCATCACGATGCTCATCAGGATCAGCACTGCGGCGACCAGGACGAACATCACCGAGTCCTTGACGATCGCGTAGGGGAAGAAGGACTTGCCCTTCTTCTTCAGGATCTCGTACTCGCTGAGGTATTCCTCCTTGTCGCGCGCCTTCACGAGGCCTCTCCCTCACTCGGGGGTCCCTCGGCCGCTCCGTCGGTCTCGGCAGTCGGCAGGGAGTCGCCGTTCTCCGAAACCTCGACGTGGCCGTTGCCGGAGTGTCCGTTCAGGGTCATCTCGGTTGCATCGACCATCGGCACACCGGCCGGAATCAGTTCGGAGGGGCGGGAGCCCTTCGGCCTCGGGGCCTTGATCCAGGGCGGCGCGGTGGTGCCGAGCTTGACCACGAGGAAGAGATGGGCAGCGATCAGGCCGCCGATGAGACCCGGGATCACCAGCATGTGGAGCGCGTAGAAGCGCGACAGGGTGGTGGCACTGAAGTCGGGGCCGGCCCTGAGGAAGTCGGCAAGGTACGGCCCGAGCACGGGGCCGGAGGCGGTGATGTTGTTGGCGACGATCGTCGCCCAGAAGGACCGCTGGTCGAACGGCAGCAGGTAGCCGGTCAGGCCCATCACCATGGTCAGCACGATCAGCACCACCCCGATCACCCAATTGAGCTCCCGCGGGTACTTGTAGGCGCCGAAGAAGAAGGTCCGCGCCATGTGGAGGAAGATCAGGATGATCATCAGGCTGGCGCCCCACTTGTGCAGGGCCCGGACGAACTCGCCGAGGAAGACCTCGTTGGTGATGTGGCTGATCGAGGAATAGGCCTCGGTGGCGGAGGGCGTGTAATACATCGCCAGGAAGACTCCGGTGATCGCCTGCATCGAGAAGATGAACATGACCGAGGAGCCGAGCGTGTAGAACCAGTTCGTCCCCTTGGGGACCTTCCTCGACAGCATCGCCGTGTAGATGCCGGTCCCGTTGACCCTCTCGTCGAGCCAGTCGGTCGTGTTCTTGGCAGCCGCGGTTCCGTGATGGACGGTCGCCTGCTTCGCCTTGGCCACCTTTTCGGCGCGGGTCGGTCCGTCGCCGTTGGTGCCGTTCGGGCTGGCGCCGTTCCCGTTCGCAGCCTCGTCGCCGGGCTCCGGGGCGGTCTCCTTCTTCCTGCCTGGGATCGGGATCTTCAGTGCCATCTCGTCGGTTTCCTTACGTTCGCTTCTCGATCAGTTGGGTGGGGGGAAGACGGTCGGTCGAGGCGGGTAGAGATATTCCCAGATCCCGCCGGTGAACTCGCCCGGATCGCGTGCCCTGACCGGCTTCAGCTGGTTGGTCACCGAGTACCTGGGACCGAGTTCGACGAAGCCGTTGCGGATCCTCGTCTGGAAACGGTCGAGCGGCCTTAACGGAGGACCGCCGATCCGTTCCCCGATGAAGTCATAGACGCCGCCGTGACAGGGGCAGATGAAGTTCCCGGCGGCCTGGACGAACCGGACCGGGCAGCCGAGGTGGGCACACCGGGTCGAGATCGCGACATAGCTGTCTGGATCCTCGCCCTCGATCTTGGCGGAGCCCTGCCTGACGTAGGCAGTCGTCTTCCCGGCCTCCCCGATGCCCGGGGTCTCGGTGAAGACCACGGTCCGGTAGGTCTCCTCGTCGAAGTCGTCGACCGTGCCGACCGCCTCCCACCGCTCCTCACCCCTGGTCAGGACCGGAGCGATCGCAAATCCCACGACCGGCAGGACGACCGCGGCACCCGCGAGTCCTCCCAGGGCCGCACTTCCGACCACGAAGGCCTTGCGGCGAGTCATCGACTCGCCCTCGAAATAACCCCTGGGCGGCGCTGGCGGAAGCTCGGGAGCCGAGTCTGACCGGGAGGCGCCGTTCTTTTCGGTTTCGTCTGCCAGAACTGCCTTTCTGGACTGAGGGGACAGGTCCGGGGGGCCTACGTTTCGGGTGCCACCTCTACGCAGTATTGTAGAGCCTCGCCCGCCCGGTCGAAGGCACCATCAGCACCGGCCTCGGAAGCCCGACCGCGCGCCGCCTCGGCAAGGGCAGTGCCATCCGGGTCGGTGCCTGCACCGACCGCCCCGAGCAGCTCCTCGAATCCCTCGCCTTCGGGGTCGGCGAGCACGAGGGCCTGGGCCTGCCAGATCGGGACCAGTGCCGCGATCCGCCCTTCCGAGGCGACCGCGGCCGAGAGGCCGATCAGGTCAGCGAGCACCCGTACCGCTGCGGTGTCCCCTGCCGACGCCACCGCCTCCAGGCCGATCGCGTAAAGGAGGTCGCCGGTCAGGAGCGCCACGTCCCCGTCTCCGGGGCTGACGAGACGGGGGCTGCCCTGGTGGCAGAGGAACCCCTCGAATACCGCCTCGAGGGCATAGGCGGCCTCTCCCCGGGTGCCGACCTCTGTCGCCGCCGAGGCAACCAGCTCCCCGAGCACCGGGTCTGCGCCAGCGGCCGGGTTCCACCCGACGGGGGCTCCGGCCTTCGTCGCCTCCTCCCGGAGGCGCGCCAACAGGGGTGCCACGTCCTGCCCGGAGGAAGTTTCGTCTGCAGATGCCAACCCCCTCGGAGTCTAGGCCCGCCCGAGCGCCGGGGCCGCGCTAGGTTCAGGCCGTGAACCTGCTTTTCATCGGAGATGTCGTCTCCTCGGCCGGACGAAACGGCCTCGCCTCGGCGATGCCCGGCCTCCGCGAACGCTTCTCGCCGGACCTGGTGGTCGTAAACGGCGAGAACGCGGCCGGAGGGGTCGGGATCACCGAAGGGACGGCTGCCGAGCTCTTCGAGAGCGGGGCCGACCTGATAACCCTTGGCAATCACGCCTACAGGCGCAGGGAGGCCTGGGACTACCTCGACGAAGACAAGCGGGTGCTCCGACCATCGAACTTCAGGCATTCCAACCCCGGCCGGGGCTACTGCGTGGTCGAGGCCGGGGAAATGAGGGTCGCGGTGGTCAACCTGATCGGAAAGGTCGCACTGGACGCCGCCCGGTCGCCGTTCGATGAGGCCGACCGCCTGCTCGAGGAACTCGATGGCAAGGCCGAGGCAGTCGTCGTCGACTTCCACGCCGAGGTGACCAGCGAGAAGGTCGCCCTCGGCTGGTACCTGGACGGTCGGGTATCGGCCGTCCTCGGGACCCACACCCACGTAGCGACCGCCGATGCACGGGTGCTCCCCAGCGGTACCGCCTTCATCAGTGACGTCGGCATGACCGGCTCGAGGAACGGTGTTCTGGGAGTGAACAGGGAGACCGTGATCGAACGGATGCGGACGGGGCTTCCACTCCGCTTCGACGATGCCGAGGGAGATGTCTGGGTGATGGGGGCTTCGGTCGTCGTCGGGGCAGAAGGCCGGGCCGACTCGATCGAGCCGTTCCAGGTCCCAGCCGGGAGCTGAGCCTCAGGCAGCCAGGAAGTGATCCCTGATCACGGGGGCAACATCTCCGACGACCCACAGCGTGGCATTCGCCTCCCCCTGATCCGGACCACAACCGACGAACAGCAGTGGCCCCGACGAGTCCTCCCTCCTCAGCGACCCGTGGCTGCCCCCGCCGAGGTGGGCCGACCCGCCCCAGTCGATGCACTCGTAGCCGAGTGAGGCCGAGAGCGCGATGTCACCCGAATGGGGAGCGAGCATCGCCGAGTAGAGCCGGCCGAGAGCGTCGGGGTATTCCGGGGAGTCGAACCGCCCCCCTTCGATCGAGGCGCCGAGGGCCCCGAGATCTCCCCGTACCGACCAGGATCCCCCTCGGCGATCACCGACCGTCTCGCCCCAGTCGGCCGGCAGTTCCTCCGGCAGGCCGAACTCGAGCCTTCGCCCCTCCCGTTCCACCACCACGGCCAGGACTGCATCTCCATCGTGGCCCGGTGAAGTCCTGACCACGGGCTCGCCCTCCGGGCTCTCCAGCCAGATGACCAGCTCGACCCCATCGGTCGCCGCCACCCGCTCCCTTACCGCCTGGTGTCGGCCGGGTTCCAGTCCGCCTCGCAGCAGGTAGATGTTGGCCGCCCGGGAAGTCGGGCTGACCGCCAACTCGGCCGGCCCGGTCCGGTCCTCGGACGGCTGAAGGACGTCCCACTCCGCCTCGAGCGAGCCGATGATGTCCAGGGTCGCGGTCACATCCGAGTGGGCGTGGTCGGCGACCAGGACCACGGCGTGGTCGGCGAGGAATCGGTCCAGCCCTCCACCAGCACGAACGACCTCCGCCATGCAGAGGTCGGCCCGCTCGATCGAGTCGACCGAGGCCCTCGGGCCGAATCGGTGGGAGTAGTTGTCGTTGTCGGGAAACGAGAGCAGCATGAAGTCGAACCGGTCGCGACTGACCAGCTCGGAGGCGCAGCAGGCGGAGTAGCCGTCCTGGCGGCCCGGAACGGCGCTCGGACGGCAGGGGACCTCCATCGAGGCGTAGAGCTCGCCGTAGAAGAGCTCCTTGGGCCCCCAGGTCCCGTAGTGGAACTTGAGCAGCCCGGACTCGATCGCCCGCCCGGAAAGCCCGCTCAAGGTCACCTCGTGGCGATGGCGACCGCGATAGATCAGGAAGGGAGTCGAGGCGGTCCGGACCCCCTGGTCATCGAGGCTCTCGAAGACGGTCTCAATCTCCGGGCTCAGGTGGGCCAGGTTCATGTTGTAGACCAGGTCGGTGAGCGACCGGAGCAGGCCAAAGGCCCGGCCCGCGTCGAGTGAGGATCCGTACTCGACGTAGCGCTGCTCGACCCGGTGGTACCAGTTCATCCCGCTGATCCAGTGCCGGTCGGCGCGGACCCCGGTGACCATCTCCGCCGAGGCGACCGGGGTCACCGAGGGAAACGGGGCAACGCAGTCGCCGATCAACGTCCCCCGTTTGACCAGACGACTGAAGGTAGGTGCCCGACCATCGCTGATCGCCGCCTCCAGCATGTCGGTCCGGAGGGAATCGACGTAGACCAGGACCAGTTTTTTCCGCGACATCTACTTGAGTACGCGAAGCCCGGCGTGCTTCTCTGGCTGGCGCCGATTCCGGGTGACGGCGAGCCACACGACCGCGATCAGGAAGAGGAGCCCGAGGACGGGCAGGAGGAGGGTGAGTCCTGCGACCACAAGGGCCCCGATCACGAATCCCAGGCCGAGGATCGCAGTCGCCCCCCTCCGGTTGGCGCCGGCCCGAACGTCCGAGAAGACGGCACAGCCGAAGGCAGCGACCAGCGCCGTGAAGATCGCCCCGAGGAAGGCAGTTCCACCGAGGGCCGAGGCGCCGAAATAGCCGACCACCAGGCCGATCACCGCCGAGAGCACGGCCATCCGCCCACGGGCCGAACCCTCTACGCCGGTCGCCCCGGTGGCGAGACCCACCGCCGTGCCGAGGCCCAGGCCGAGGCAGATTGTCTCGAAGGCTCCGATGGGGTCAGAATAAAGGGATGGAGCCCGAGCAAGTCCCGCCCGCTCCACGCAGGCCGCGAACGGAGGCCCGCGACCTCGAGCGCTACGCCGCCCTCTTCGCCGCGAGGACACGCCAGATGAGGTCTTCGGCGATGAGGAACATGATGTCGATCGCGACCCGTCCCGAGGTGATCTCCCTGGCCGGGGGGCTACCCGACACCTCGACCTTTCCGATCGAGCTGTTCGAGGAGATCACCTCCGGCATCGCTGCCGACGGACTGGCCGGCGCGCTCCAGTACGGGCCGACCGAGGGGCTCGACGGCCTCCGGGAGGCGATCCCCGAGGTGATGGCTCGGGAGGGGACCGGGGCCGAACCGGAGGACGTGACCGTGACCACGGGCGGCCAGCAGGCGCTCGACCTGGTCACCCGGGCCCTGGTCGACCCTGGCGATGTCCTGATCTGCGATGCCCCCACCTACCCCGGCGCACTCCCGACCTTCGCCGCCTACCAGGCGGACGTGATCCAGGTCGCCTGCGATTCCGACGGGATGAGGACCGACCTGCTGGAGCAGACCCTGACCGAACTCGAAGCGGGTGGCAAGCGGCCCAAGTTCATCTACTCGGTACCGACCTTCCAGAACCCCGGGGGGATGACCCTCTCGCTCGAGAGGCGACGGCAGATGGTCGAGATCGCCCGCCGATTCGAGATCCTCGTGGTCGAGGACAACCCGTACGGCCTGCTCAGGTTCGAGGGTGAGCCGCTCCCCAGCCTCTACTCGATCGACGGCGGCGGCTTCGTCGTCTACGTCGGGACCTTCTCGAAGATCGTCGCGGCCGGACTGAGGCTCGGCTGGGTCGTCGCTCCGCCACCCGTGAGGCAGAAGATCGTCCTCGGGAAACAGGCTGCCGACCTCTGCACCTCCAACCTCGTCCAGGAGTTCGCCCTCCGGTTCCTCCAGTCAGGTCGTTTCGACGAGTACGTCGACGGGCTGAGGGAGATCTACCGGTCCCGCAGGGACGCGATGCTCGGTGCGATTGCCGAATACTTCCCCCACGGGGCCGACTGGTCACGGCCCGAGGGCGGCCTATTCGTCTGGGCAACTCTCCCCGAAGTGATCGACACCGGGGACCTCCTGGCAAAGGCGCTGGGCGAGAACGTCGCCTTCGTCCCAGGCGCCGAAGCCTTCGTCGACGGTCGGGGCACCAACTCGATGAGGCTGAATTTCAGCGGGGTGCCCGAAGAGCGGATCATCGAGGGGGTGCGTCGGATCGGACGCCTGGCCGATCGAACGCTCGGCCTCTACGAGACGATCGCCAACACGGCCGAACTGCCACTGCCCGGCGGATCGATCGAGGCGGAGCGACGGGAGGCGGGATGAAGGTCGCACTGCTGAGCGGCGGCATTTCACTCGAGCGGAGCGTCTCGCTCCAGTCGGGGCGACGCGTAGCCGATTCGCTTCGCCAATTCGGCCATGAAGTGGTCCGGATAGACCCGGGTCCTGGACTGGTCGCCAATCTAGCCGGGGCAGACCCGGAGGTCGCCTTCATCGCCCTCCACGGGCGGGACGGCGAAGACGGCACTGTCCAGGGATTGCTCGAGCTGTCGGGTGTCCCCTTCACCGGGCCGGGGGTCGCAGCCTGCCGACTCTCCTCGGACAAGGGGCTCACCAAGCACGTCTTCGGAATGGAAGGGGTCCCCACCCCCTCTTGGTTCCCGATCACGGAAGCGGCCATCCGCGACTACGGCGCAGCCGCCGGGCTGCCTGCGGCGATCGACCGGCTAGGCCTCCCGCTGGTCGTCAAGCCGGTATCCCAAGGCTCGGCCCTCGGGCTGACCGTGGTGACCGACCCGGCCGACCTGCCGGCAGCCGTGGTGACCGCGCTGAGCTACGGGCCCTCGGCTCTCCTGGAGGAATGGGTGGACGGGCGGGAGCTGGCGGTGTCGGTAATCGGGGGCGAGGCACTACCGGTCGTCGAGGCGATCCCAACCGAGCGACCGACCTACGACTTCGAGGCGCGGTACGAGATCGGGGCTACCCGATTCGAGGCGCCCGCCCGGCTTGCGGAAGCCGACCGTTCGGAGGTCGAACGGGTGGCCCTCGCGGCCTGCGATGCCCTCGGCTGCCTCGACCTCGCCCGGGTGGACATGCTGCTCGGTGACTACGGACCGAGGGTCATCGAGGTCGACCCGGTTCCCGGGCTCACCGAGACTTCGCTCCTGCCCCAGGCAGCAGAGGCTGGCGGGCTTTCATTCGACGCACTGATTGGAAGGATCCTCGGGCTGGCGACCGGGTCGGGCGCCTGAGCGAAGCGCCCTAGGAATCCTTGAGGAAATCCTCGGGAGATACGTCCTCGAGGAAGTCCTTGAACTGCTCGACGACTTCGTCGGTGTCCTCCTCGCCCTGCTCGAACTCGATCGAGGATTCCTCAATCACCTCGTCGGCGACGAAAATCGGCACTGCGAGCCGGACCGCGAGGGCCAGGGCGTCGGAGGGCCGGGAGTCGACCTCGATCTCGGTGCCCGAGACCGAGATCGTGATCGAGGCGAAGAAGGTGTTGTCCCGGAGTTCGGTGATCGCGATCCGTTCACAAGTCGTGTCGGTCTGGTGGAGCAGCTCGACCAGCAGGTCGTGGGTCATCGGCCTCGGGGTCTCGGCCCCCTGGAGCTTCATCAGGATCGCGGCCGCCTCGGGATGCCCGATCCAAATCGGCAGGAAGCGGTTGTCGTCGATCGTCTTCAACAGGACGATCGGCTGCTTGCCGACCATGTCGAAGCTGACCCCATAGATCTGCACCTCTCGCATCGCGGGCGATCATATATGCGGGTCCGCCCCCGCCCCAGCCGGGTCAGGGAGCCCGGGGAGTAGGTGGTCGGTGGTCTCGAGAGGTCCCCGGGGTTCCGGGGAGATGGGCGATCCTGGATTCGAACCAGGGACCTCATCCTTATCAGAGATGCGCTCTAACCAACTGAGCTAATCGCCCGCGTCGCGGTCGGTGCCGCAGGGCGGGGATTCTACTGCCGCGAGTCCAGGTAGTCGGCCAGCCGGCCGGCGTCGGCGAGGTCGGTCAGGGTTATCTCGACCACCGCCCCTCCCGCCTTCGGTCGGATCCGTACCGGCCTGTCGAACCGTGTTTCGAGTCCGGCAGCGAGGGCCTCGGCCCGCTTCGCCTCCTCGGCGGTGAACCCCTTCCGGCCGGGAGCCGCTTTCGGGTCGGCCTTACCGGAAAGGGCCCGGGCCTCGTCCTCGGTCCTCCGGACCGTCCAGGCCTCCCGGGCAGCCCTGCCCGCCAGCTCCTTGCGGGCCTCATGATCGGGGGCCTGGAGGATCGCCCGCCCATGCCCTTCGGTAAGCCGTCCTTCCTCGAGCAGGGCGATCGCCTCATCGGGCAGGTCGAGCAACCGGACCAGGTTCGAGACCTGGGACCGACTCCGACCGATCTTCCGACCGAGGTCCTCTTTGCTCAGGCCGAGTTCCTCGATCAGGGCTGCACAGGCGCGCGCCTCCTCGACCGGATTCAGGTCCTCCCGGACCATGTTCTCGACCAGGGCCAGTTCGAGTCGCTCGGCCTCCGCCGGATCACGAATAACGGTGGGGATCGTCTTGAGACCTGCGATTCCGGCCGCCCGCCAACGCCTTTCGCCGGCGATTAGTTCGTAACTTCCGTCACTAAGTCTGGTCGCGATCACCGGCTGGACGACCCCGCTGTCAGCGATCGAATCGGCAAGGGCATCGAGTCCCGCCTGGTCGAAATTCGATCGGGGCTGGTCGGGGTTCGGGGCGAGCGACTCGATCGGCAGCTCGACCACCTCTGACCGAAGGCCCGGCTCGGGGAGTATCGCCGCCAGACCCCTGCCCATCCCCCTGGGTTCAGCCACGCTCGGTCACCTCCGCTGCGAGGGCACGGTAAGCCGAGGCGCCCCGGGAATCAGGGGCGTACTCGGAGACCGGGAGCCCGTAGCTCGGGGCCTCGGCCAGCCGCACCGTGCGGGGTACGACGGTCTGGAAAACGGTTTCCGAAAAGTGGTCTCTCACGTCCCTCTCGACATCCTGGGCAAGCCGGGTTCGCTCGTCATGCATTGTGACAACCACCCCGGCCAGTTCCAGGGAAGGATTGAGCTCCCGTCGGACGGTCGTCAGGGTGTCGAGGAACTCGATCAGCCCCTCGAGCGCCAGGTACTCGGCCTGAACCGGAACGATCACCCGGTCGGAGGCCACCAGCGCATTGACCGTGACCAGGCCGAGTGCGGGCGGGCAGTCGATCAGGACGACGTCGTACCGGCTGGCCAACGGCTCGAGCTGCCGGCTCAACTGGAACGGTGGATCGGGAACCGAGGCGAGTTCGACCGCCGAGCCGGCCAGGTCCCGACTTGCCGGGACCACCTCGAGATTCGGAACTGGCCCAGGGACGACGGCATCCACCGCTGCGGCCTCCCCGGCGAGGACCTCGTAGCTCGAGGGCCTCATGCCCTTCTGGACTCCCAGCGCGACGGTCGCGTTCGCCTGCTGGTCGAGATCGAGCACCAGGGTCTTCCTGCCTTCCGCCGCAAAGACTGCAGCGAGGTTGACCGCCGTGGTCGTCTTGCCCACTCCCCCCTTCTGGTTTGCGACCGCGTAGACCGACCGACTCACCCCTCCGGACTGAAGCGGCTTTGGCTGGAAAGGGGTCCGGCACTCATCGGGTTCAGGTTATTCCGGCAGGGGGCGCTTCCTGGCCATCCCAGGCCTCCGCGGCAGCTCAGCCGGTGTCGGGCCCGACTTGCCGAGCCGGGAGAGGTGTCGTTCCCTGGTGCCCTCGAACGGCTCGAC
>JBJTBP010000101.1:0-13456 GCA_046091385.1 Solirubrobacterales bacterium
GAATCGGGTGGTGGCAGGGTCTCCTGTGGCGCCTCCGAGTTGGGTGGCGCCAGGTTCTCGATCTGGCTGCCCGACTCAGTTCCGCCCAAACGCTGAGCCAGCTGGAGCCCCTGACGGCTGGTTCAGTCGCCGCGGCTGATCGAGGCCGGTGGGTCTTTGCGGTAAGTGGCGGTCAGCCCGGCGACGAGGACTTTCCTGTCCTGGGCCGAGAGGCCGCCGTGGATGATCGTGTAGTTCCAGGGAGGCATCTCCCCTGAGTTGATCTGTCCCCGAACTTCACCCATGTCGGGCTGGGGCATCGTCTGCCACTCGGAGAGGTTCATCTTCGTTCGGCCCTCATCGACGTGCTCCTGGATCAGCCAGGACATCGGGGCGACGTTCGAGTACCAGGGCCAGGTCGTCAGGTTGCTGTGGCAGTCGGCGCAGGACTTGTCCCAGAGCTTCTGGACCTCCGGGTTTGCGATCCTCGCCTGGGCCTGAACGGGTGGGTTGGTGTGGTCCCTGCCGTAGGGGATGAGCTGGATCAGCACCAGCAGACCCACCAGCACCAGCACGAGCCAGAGAATCCGCCTGCCCCACGAGGCTTCCTTGACTGCCGAGACCATTCCCATCGGTTCCGAACTATTCCAGTTCGGACCCCCGGCTCCTTCCTGTGTGCGAGGAAACCGGGAACCCTTGATTGATTTTCGAGGTCCAGCCGACCGGGTCTACCAGGACTGGGAGGTAGTGACTGCCTTCTCGACCCTGGTGACCCGCCCGGTCGCTTCGACATATACGTCGAAGGTCTTTCCGCTGCCGGCGCGCACCGTGACGTCCCACATCGCTCCATAGGCGTTTCGACGTTCGACCCGGATTACTCGAGCGCTCTGGCCGGTACGGACCTGGATCGTCTTCTTCGCGATCTGGCCTGCCCTGTTCGCGGACACCGAGCGCTGGACCGATGTGATGGCCCCAGCACGCTCGGGCTGGGTCGCACCCGTGGCCGGCACGCCGGCAGCTAGGCCGGCCCCGGTCATCGCGACGATCGCCCCGAAAACGGCTGTGGTTCTACTGCCTGTCCTCACTTTCCAATCACCATTCCTCTCAGTTCATCCTTCGAAGTTGGGTTTCTCAATTGCTGGGTGATTGTGGTCGTGCCTCCGTTAGGGGCCGGTAAAGGCAGGGTTAGGGAGTTGGATCAAGTCGCGGTTCTTCGCTTCCCGAGTCAAAGGGTCAGCCGTCCCTTCCTCGGCCGCGGATAGCCTGAACTGGGCGTGGACCTGATCCAGAGCATCATCCTCGGCCTCCTGCAGGGGCTGACCGAGTTCCTGCCGATCTCCTCCTCGGGTCACATCCTGATCCTGCCGGCAATCCTCGGCTGGGAGGACCCGGGGGCCGCCTTCACCGCGGTGATCCAGCTGGGGACCGAGCTGGCGGTGCTGCTCTACTTCCGAAAGGATCTCTGGGGGATCGCCCGCGACTGGACTGGGGCGTTGTTCAGGCCGGAGAAGCGGGGGGAGCTGAACGTTCGGATGGGCTGGTATCTGGTCGCTGCGACGATCCCGATCGCGATCCTGGGCTACACCTTCGAGAACCAGATCGAGACCGCCGCCCGGAACCTCTGGTTGGTCGCCTCGATGCTGATCATCTTCGGGATCGTGCTCGGCCTGGCCGATCGCTTCGGCAAGCGCTCGCGCGACGTGGGCCAGCTCTCCTTCCGGGACGGTGTCCTGATCGGGTTCGCCCAGAGCCTCGCCCTGATCCCCGGTGTTTCCCGGTCGGGGGCGACGATCAGCGCCGGACTGGCGCTCGGCCTGGAGCGGGCCGCAGCGGCTCGGTTCTCCTTCCTGCTGGCGATTCCGGCGGTCGTCCTGAGCGGCTTCTTCCAGCTCTACGGGATCCTCTCGGGGGAAGAGGCGGTCGGTGAGCCGCTGCTGAACGTCGTAGTCGCGACCGCCGTCGCCTTCGTCACCGGGTATGCGGTGATCGCCTGGTTCCTCAGGTATCTGGCCAACCACTCCTACGGGATCTTCGTCGGCTACCGGATCTTTCTCGGTGCCGGGGTCCTCCTGCTTCTCTGGGCCGGGGCGATCTCGAGCTGAGCCCGGCTCAGGCAGCGAGCCAGGCGAGCACCGCCCAGATCACAAGCACCACCGGGGCGGGTACCTCCTGGAAGCCCATCGCAAACGGGATCGGACTCAAGACGAGGATCCGGGCGCGGGGGATTACGAGGAGCAGCAGAAGGCCCAGCCCCAGGACGGCCCCGAGTGGGTAGAGCAGGAAGCCTCCCGCGCCCTCAATAAGACCTGCGATCAGCCCGGCCAGGGCGGTGAGGGCCGCAGCCGCGAGGAGGAACTGGCCGGTCCCGAGGCGACCCTCGAGCGGGGCACCGAACAGCCAGGTCCCGGCCAGGGCGACCACGAGCGCCCAGAACCCAGCTCCGAAGACTCCGAGAGCGTAAGCGACCACCTCGAGGAGGATCAGTACGAGCGTCCCCCGGATCGGCCCGAGGTCCCCGACCGTGTCGCGGATCGGGATCAAGCGGCGTCGAGGCCGAGTCCGGCCTCCCGCGCGCTCTCATCCGCGTGGTACGAGCTCCGGACCAGTGGACCGGCCGCGACCGACTCGAACCCCATCGCCCGGGCCTCGTCGGCCAGGGCATCGAACGCCTCGGGGTGCCAGTACCGGACGACCGGCAGGTGGTCCTCGGTCGGTCGGAGGTACTGGCCGACGGTCAGGATCTGGACCCCGTGTCGTCGCAGGATCCCGAAGGTCTCGACCATCTCGTCGAACTCCTCGCCGAGCCCGACCATCAGGCCGGACTTGGTGATCACCCGGCCCTCGCCCATCTCCCGGGCCAGTTTCAGCACCCGGGCCGAGCGCATGAAGTCCGAACCGCGGCGGGCCTTCGGGTAGAGGCGGGGCACGGTTTCGACGTTGTGGTTGAAGACGTCTGGGCGCTCGTTGACCACCCTTGCTATCGGCATCTCCTGGCCGCGAAAGTCGGGGGTGAGGACCTCGACCGTGCAGTCCGGGGCCATCCGGCGGATCGAGCGAATCACCCCGACGAAGGCCGAGGCGCCGTAGTCGGGCAGGTCGTCCCGGTCGACCGATGTGATCACGGCGTGGCGGAGACCGAGCCGCTTGACCTGGTTGGCGACCCGGGCCGGCTCGAGCGGGTCGTCGAAGCTCGGCTTGCCGGTCTGGACGTTGCAGAACCCGCACCGTCGGGTACAGACGTCGCCGAGGATCATGAAGGTGGCCGTGCCCCTCTCCCAGCACTCACCGATGTTCGGGCAGTTGGCCTCCTCGCAGACCGTGTTCAGCCCGTCCTCGCCGAGGGCCCGCTTGAGCTCGCGATAGACCGGGCCGCCGGGTGGAGGGACCTTGAGCCAGGAAGGCTTTCGGGACCGGAAGGGGATTGAACCTTCGACATCGGCCGACCCGCCCCCCGGATTGGCCCGGGACCTGGTCACGTGAATCCGCTCGGTCGTCTGTTCGGGGGCCATGGGGGAACCCTAGGGGCTGAGGATGCTGTCGGCCGGACTCGATTCGGGCAGGGTCGGTTCGAGGTCGAGCTCCCCGGCGAGGGCCCGATGGAAGGTAAGGCCGGCTTCCTCCGGGCTGGGCGCACTACCCACCTCTTCTTCGACCGAGGTCATCCGGCAGCCGTCGATTCCGCAGGCCTCGATCCGGTCGAACGGTCCGAGATCGCAGGAGAGGTTGAGCGAGATCCCATGGCTGGTCACCCCGCGGGAGATCCGCAGCCCGATCGAGCCGATCTTGCGGACCGCCCCGTCGCCGATCGCCGGTGCAACCGTCGCGGCCTCTGCCCCGGGCGGGATCGCCCCGGGGTCGGAGGTCCAGCTTCCGGTCAGCCCTTCGATCGGCCGGGCCTCGACCCCCCACTCCTCGAGCGAGGCGACCATCGCCTGCTCCAGCGATGCGACGAAGCCGGCAACATCTACCCGGGCCGCAGTGCCCGGCTGATCGCCGATCCCCTTCAGGTCGACGATCGGGTAGGCGACGAGCTGCCCCGGTCCGTGCCAGGTGATCCTGCCGCCCCTCGGGGTCTCGACCACGGCGCTCTCGCCCTCGAGCTCGAGCCCGGCCATGTCAGACGGCTCGGAGCGACGGCCGAGGGTGTAGGTAGGGGGGTGTTCGAGCAGAAGCAGGGTGTCGGGGATTCCGCCCGCTTGGCGGAGGCCGACCAGCTCCTCCTGTACGGCGAGCATCTCGGGGTACGGCCTGGTCCCGAGCCACCGGGCCTCCAGCGCTCTCCCTGGCGCTGTCACTCGGCCGTGCCCCTCCTGACGCCGACCTTCCACCGCTCGCCCTTGAGGCCGACGCACCCGAAACAGCCAATGCAGCCGTCGCAGCCGATGCAGCCCAGACAGGCGAAACAGCGCGAACAGCCGAGGCAGGCGACACAGAGCGACGAGAAGGCGATGAGGCCCGATCCGAAGATGCCGGAGCTGAAGGCGATCAGTGTGGAAAAGGCCGTTCCGGCGCTGGCAAGTACCCCTGCCGAGAAGGCCGTTCCGGCACTCGCCGCGACCCCGGCCGAGAAGGCGGTGCCGGCGCTCGCCCCCACACCGGCCGAGCGATGGGTTCCCGGGTTGGGGCCGTGTCGCCTCGCCTGTTCCCTGGCGGGGAGTTTCACGCGAGCAGGCCCGGCTCTTCGAGGTTGGCCCGGATCTCGGCCAGGAACTCGGCCGCGTCGGCCCCGTAGAGGACCCGGTGGTCGCAGGCGAGGGAGATGTCCATCAGCATCGCCGGCACCACGCCACCGTCCCGGACCAGGGCTCGCTCGGATATCTCGCCGACCGCGAGGATTGCGGCCTGGCCGCCGTGGATCACGGCATCGAAGCTCCTCACCCCGTACATCCCAAGGTTGGTGATCGTGAAGGTGCCGCCCGAAAGCTCGGGCGGGGTGACCTCGCCGGTCCTGACCCGCTCGGCAAGCCGTCGGGCCTCGGTCGCGATCTGCCGGAGCTCGAGGTGACCGGCATCGGAGATCACCGGCACGATCAGGGCATCGTTCGAGGCGACCGCGATCCCGATGTTGATCCGCGAGAAGAGGTCGAGCGCGCCGTCCCGGTAGGAAGAGTTGGCCCGCGGGTGGTGCCGGAGGGCGAGCGCGGCGGCCTTGACCACCATGTCATTAAGCGATGGAGCCGGCTCGTCGGACTCGGGGGATGCCTTGAAGGCCTCCCTTACCTCGACCGCCCGGGTCATGTCGACCACGGTCCGCAGGTAGAAGAGGGGGACGGTCGCCGTCGACTCGGCCATCCGGCGGGCGATCGTCTGCTGGGTGCGATCGAGCTCGATCCTGGTCACCGCTCCCTTGGCCGGCTCGCCCTCCCTCGGCGCCGGGACCGGTTCGGCCGACACGGGTGGGGCACCGGCAGCGAGTGCGCGGTCTACGTCGGCCTTGACGATTCGCCCGTTCGGCCCGGATCCCTCGATCCCGGCCGGGTCGAGCTTCTTCTCGCGGGCCAGCCTGGAGGCAAGCGGGGAGATTCGGATCCGCTCGGCTTCCTCGGCCGTGGTGGATTCAGGAGGAGGCTCGAGTGGTGGTACGGGTGTTGGTTCTGCCGCAGCCAGTTCCTCGACCGGGGTGGGCTCGTCGGCCACGGTATTGGCCGGTTCGGGCGGGGCATTTTCCGGAGAGGGGCGAGCGACGCCCTCCGACACCGTGGCGATCGGGTCCCCGACTGGTCTGGTTTCGCCGGCCGGGACCATGATCTCCAGCACCCCGGCGAGATCCGACTCGTAGACCATGCTCGCTTTGTCGGTCTCGATCTCGACCAGCTCGTCGCCCACCTCGACCCGGTCGCCGTCGGACTTCAGCCAGCCGAGGATCAGGCCTTCCTCCATCGAGTCGCTGAGGCGCGGCATCACTATGCGGTCGGTCACCGGGCTCCCTCCATCGTCGCGAGTGCCGCCTCCTCCTCGAAACGGCGGATCAGCATCATCCGCCCGAGCAGGTCGAGACAGGTCTCACGAGCGGGGATTTGAGGTCCTTCTGCCATCCCTGGCCACCCTACCGAGAGCCTGTTGTCTGCCAGTGGTGCCTGGACGCTCCGTCCCAGGCCCTGATTCCGGGTCGGTCCTGGGTCAGGCGTGGGTCGCCCAGCCGTCCACCGCCCGGGCGGCATCCAGCACCGCTTCGGAGATCGTCGGGTGGGGGTGGGTCATCCGGGCGAGTTCCTGGTAGCCGCCCTCGAGCGCCATCACGGCGACCAGCTCGGGGATCATGTCGCAGGCCCGGTTGCCGACCACGTGGGCGCCGACGATCTCCCCGTAGGTCGGGTCGACCACCAACTTGACCACTCCGTCGCGGTCCTCGTAGACCGACCCGGCGCCAACTCCACCCAGCTTGAACTTGGCAGTCTTTGGCTTGATCCCCTGCTCCTTCGCCTCTCCTTCGGTCAGCCCGACGCTCGCGACCTGTGGGTGACAGAAAGTGCCAGACGGGATCAGGTCCATGTCCACCGGGTGGACCGGTTGCCCGGCTGCCGACTCGGCCGCGACGATCCCCTCCTCCATCGCCTTGTGGGCGAGGGCGGGGCCTGGGGTCAGGTCCCCTACCGCATAGACCTTCTGGTTGGAGGTGAGCTGGTCGGGGCCTACCTTCACCTTGCCGGTTTCGTCGAGCTCGACTCCGGCTGCCTCCAGCCCGAGCGGGTCGATGTCCGGTCGCCGGCCGCCGGCCACGACCAGGTAGTCGACCTCGGCGGTCGAGTCCCCGTACTTCAGGCTGACCGAGTCCTTGCCGGGCTTTACGTCCTCGACCGGGGTGCCGGTCGAGATCTCGACTCCCTGCTTCTTGAAAGTTCGCTCGACCACCCTGGCAACGTCCGGGTCGTCGGTCGGGAGGACCTGGTCGAGTATCTCGACCAGGATCACGTCGGTGCCGTAACGGATGTAGGCCGAGGCGATCTCCGCCCCGGATGCCCCGGCTCCGGCGACCGCGATCTTCGCTGGCTGTTCCGGGAGCGACCAGCCGCCCCAGGTGTCGACCACCCGGTCGGAAAACTCGGTGCCCGGTATCGGCATCGCGACAGAGCCGGTGGCGAGGATCACCTTGCCGGCAGCGTAAGTCTTTCCGTCGACCTCGACGTCGCCCTCGGCGGTGAGTGAGGCTTCGCCTTCGATCACCGTGATCCCGTTCTTCTTGAACAGCATTCCGATGCCGGATTCGAGCCCCGCGGAGACCTCGGCCCGCCTGTCCGAGAGCGCCTTCCAGTCGAGCTCGACCCCTTCCGTCTTCACTCCGAGGTGGGCGCCGTTCTTGGCTTCCTCGAGGACCTCGGCGGTGTGGAGCATCGTCTTGGCCGGGATGCAGGCGTAGTTCAGGCACCTGCCGCCGACCTTGTCCCGCTCGACCACGGCCGTGTTCAGCCCGAGCTGGGCAGCCCGGATCGCGGCCACGTAGCCGCCGGGCCCGCCACCAACGACGATCAGGTCGAATCCGTCATCCGCCATTCCGGGGCGAGCCTACCGGAGAGGGGGAGCCGTCCGTCCGGCTTCGGCCGGGCCGGTCAGCCCCTGCCGAGCCCGGTTTGCACCTATCGGTCGGGGCCGTCGCCGGAGTCCGGTTCCGGCATCTGGATCCGGGCCATCGCCTTGACCATGAACCAGAACATCGCGCCGAGTCCGGCCACCAGAACGACCGTGCTGAGCGCCTGGAGGAGGGTCCCAGCCAGGACCAGTCCGGCGACCCCGGCCAGCAGCAAGAGGAGGAGCAGGACCTGGAAACCGAGTGCGGCCCAGTACCGGGCATTCCAGAGGCCCCAGGCGAGCGCGGTGGTGATCAGTCCCGTTAAAGCGAGCTGGGCGAGGTTGGGCCTGACCCCGTTCACCTCGGCGCCGGTCAGCAGGGCGACCCCGGCGGAACTCCATGCGATCGCTGCCATCACCGCGCAGAAAACGGCCCCGACCGTGATCACGGTGGGTCGCTCTCCCTGTCCCAACGGGTCGAGGGCCTCCCGTGCCCGTTGGTTCTTCTCCTCGGCCTTGGCGTACCCGGCCCGCATCCGCTCGGCCGGGTCTTCGCCAGCCGGTTCCTCCTCAGCCACCGGGAGCGACCTCGTCCCCGACCGAGGCAAAGGCCCGCCGGAGCGAAGCTGCAGTCGCAGCAGGATCGTCGGAATCGCGGATTGCCCGGACGACGCAGAGCCTCCTCGCCCCGGCCTGGAGCACCTCCTCGACGTTCGCGGTATCGATCCCCCCGATCGCAAAGAATGGGAGCGCCGTGGTCTTCGCTGCAAAGGAGATGTAGTCGAGTCCGGTGGCCGGCCTGCCCTCCTTGGTCGGGGTCTCCCAGATCGGACCGGCGCTCAGGTAGTCGACCCCACCCGCCTGAATCGCGGCTTCGAGCTGTTCCGGCGAGTGCGTGGAGAGACCGACCAGGGCCTCCCGACCGACGATCTCCCGCACCTCGGAGACGGCCATATCGTCCTGGCCGACGTGGACGCCGTCGGCCCCGAAGCGCTCGACCAGCTCGGGGTCGTCGTTGATCATGAAGGGGACCGAGTAGGCATCGGCGAGGCGACGGAAGGTGCCCGCAGCCCGCTCGATCAGGCGGTCGTCCCCGGATTTATCCCGGAGTTGGATCATGTCGACCCCGCCATCGAGGGCCGACCGAAGCAGAGGCTCGGGATCCTCCCCGTGGGGCATCGCGTCACAGACGAAGTAGAGCCGCGCCGTCCGGAGTCGCTCCCGGCGGAGCGCCCCCGGCCCATCTGCCGTCCCGTAATCCATTCTTCGATTATCCCAGTGCCGGATCGGGGCCGCTAGGATCGGTCCGTCCTGCGGGAGCCCCGGTAGTGAAGGGGGCTGAGAGGGCGGACACGCATCCGCCGACCGCCTGAACCTGATCCGGGTAATGCCGGCGACAGGGAGGGGTGCCGCCGGAATGATCGGAAGCGTCGATGCCCCGGGCGCGGGGCTGGACCGGGAAGTCACCCAGTTGGAAGCGGAACCCCGATACGAAGCAGTGGTCGTAGGAGGCGGGATCATCGGCCTCTCGATCGCCCGTGAGCTCACCGTGCAAGGGGTCGGGGTCGTCCTGCTCGATCGGGACCGGGAAAAGGGGGGCGATGCGACCCAGGTCGCAGCGGGGATGCTCGCGCCGGTCGGCGAGCACGAGTTCGGTGAGGAGGCGCTCCTGCCGATGAACCTCGCCTCGGCGGAGCTCTTCCCCGGACTGATCGAGGAGCTCGAGGCCGCGACCGGGATCGAAGTCGGCTACCGCCGGGAGGGTGGGCTCCACGTTGCGCTCGATCGGGACGAGGCGGCGGTGCTTGAGAGGATGGCCGACCTCCAGGAGGAATCCGGCCTTCAACCCGATCGGCTAACCCCGAGTGGGGCCCGTGAGGTCGAACCGGGGCTCAGCCCTTCCGTCACCTCGGCCGTGCTGGCGCCCGGGGACGGGGCGATAGACCCGCGACTCTTGGCCGATGCCCTAGAGGCCGACGCAGTCGCCCGTGGGGCGACCGTGGTTCGGGATGCTCCGGTAGAGGGGCTGCTGCGTGAATCCGATGGTGTAGTCGGGGTCGAGACCACGGGGGGCGCGATCGAGTCCGAGGTCGTGGTCGTCGCCGCGGGGGCAGAGACCGGAAGGCTCGAGTGGCTCGAGCCGGGGGAGCTGCCTCCCGTTCGTCCGGTCAAGGGCCAGGTGGTCGAGCTCCGGATGCAGGACGGCCCGCCGGTCTGCTCGCGGCCGATCGTGACCGAGCGGGTCTACCTGGTCCCCCGCCCCGACGGCCGCCTGATCGTCGGCGCCACGGGTGAGGAGCGCGGTTGGGACAGGGAGGTGACCGCGGGCGGGGTACACGAGATGCTCCGCGAGGCCTACCGGGTCCTGCCGGACCTGGCCGAGGCCTCCTTCATTGGCGCGAGGGCAGGCTTCAGGCCCGGGACCCCGGACAACCTGCCGATCGTCGGCAGTACCGGCACCCCGGGGCTCCTGCTCGCAACTGGCCACTACCGAAACGGAGTGCTGCTTTCGCCCCTTACCGGTACGGCAGTCGCCAGCATGTTCGTCGAGGGACTTGAGGTTGCGCCCGGGATGGAGGCGGCCGATCCCGGTCGGTTCGCAGTCCGGACGGGGAGCGCCTGACGATGGAGGTGACCCTGAACGGCGAGCTTCGGGATCTGCCCGCTGGCCTCTCGCTTGCCGACCTGGTCAGGGAGGCCGGGTCTGACCCCGAGGCACGGGGCCTGGCGGTCGCACTCGATGGAGAAGTCGTACCTCGATCAAAGTGGGGGGGGACAGAGGTGGTCGAAGGGGCTCGAGTCGAGGTGGTGGCCGCGATCCAGGGCGGGTCGGCCGAGTGGGAACTCGGTGGACGCAGGTGGACCTCGCGTCTACTGGTCGGGACTGGTGGCTTCCGTTCGCTGGCCGCGATGGAGGAGGCGCTCGAGGCATCGGGGACCGATATCGCAACGGTTGCACTCCGACGGGTCGACCCCGAGGCCCAGGGGTCGTTGCTCGAGGTGATCGAGCGGCTGGGACTGTTCGCCCTGCCGAATACGGCCGGTTGCTACACGGCCCGCGACGCGGTAACCACCGCGAAGCTGGCCCGGGAGGCATTCGGGACCGACTGGGTCAAGCTCGAGGTGATCGGTGACGACCGGACCCTCCTTCCCGATGCACCCGAGCTCCTCAAGGCGGCCGAGGAGCTGGTGGCTGACGGCTTCACCGTGCTCCCTTACACATCGGACGACCCGGTCCTGGCGGCACGGCTCGAGGCGGCTGGGTGTGCCGCGGTGATGCCGTTGGGTGCGCCGATCGGGTCGGGCGCCGGGATCAGGAATCCGTACAACCTCTCGATCATCGTCGAGCGGGCCGGGGTGCCGGTGATCCTCGATGCGGGGATCGGTACCGCTTCCGACGCGGCCCTTGCGATGGAACTCGGGGCAGATGCCGTCCTGCTCGCCTCGGCCGTATCTCGAGCTGCCGATCCACCCCTGATGGCAAGGGCTATGCGGGATGCGGTCGAGGCCGGTCGCGCTGCGAGGGAGGCTGGGCGGATCCCGCGGCGCCTCTACGCCGAGGCCTCCACGCCAGACGAGGGCCTGCCGGACCTTTAGCCCCCTTTATTTGAGGCGGTCGGCCGGGAGCGAGCTCACATCGTCCGGCTTGGCGGTGTACTTCTGGCCCATCTCCTTCGCCTTGAGCATCCGGGCGCGGTGCTGAACGGCGTCGGCCAGGTGGTCGGACCGGTAGGGGATTCCGTCTCGCGCGAGGAGGTCCAGGTGATCGAGCATTTCGTCCCGGTCGGTGCCGAACAGGATCACCCCCCAGCGGTCACCCAGCTCGGGCTCGGGCGCCCACATACAGGTGAGCCAGGTCTCCGAAGTTGCCTCTGAGACCTTCCGCCAGGTGGACTCGGCATCCCTGGCGTTCTGGAACAGACGGCAGCAGAACCAGTGGCTTTCGCCGTCTACCACTTCCTCGATCGGTTCCTCTACCTCCACATTTGCTCTTTCGGTTAGTCGGCCTTGGACAACGAACGATGCCCCCGGTCGGATTCGAACCGACGACTCACAGGTTAAAAGCCTGCAGCTCTAACCAGCTGAGCTACGGGGGCAGCCCAATCTTGCCACCTGTCGGCCTCTCACTCCCTCCGGGTGCGGGTCCCGTCCTCGGGTCATCACCTAACCCCCCTCGCGCGCCTCCTCCCGGTTCTTCCCTCCGGACCCGTCGGTCCCGGTGATCCACCGATCGCACTGAGTCAGGCGGGGGCTCGGGCAGGTGCTCCCGCCTACCCCACCAGTTCCCACTCGCACCTACCCGACCCCCTTGCCATGACCTCGCAGTTTGTTCGGGTTTCTTCCCCGGGTCACTCGCTCCCCGTGCGCGGGAGGTAGACGGGGGATGTGCTCACCGAGGAGGGGACGACGAGGGTGAGTGCGCCCCCGGCTGCCAGGACCCGCGCTTGAGGGTCTAGTGATGCCCGACGAAAAGACCCGCGCGCCCAAGGGGTTCGTCAGACGGCCCCCGGCTACCAGGACCCGCGCCAAAGGGTCTGGGCTCTGGATGGTCGCTGCCGGTTCGTCATGGGCTGCTCGAGGCTCGGTTGGATAATGGCCAGGAGGGTTGGAACTCGGTACCCTCGGAATCAGGAGGAGAGATGAACCCGACAGAGGCACCGGACATCGAAGAGATCGACCTGAGCGACCTCTCCCTCTGGAAGGACGGGCCGCCCCACGAGATCTTCCGTGAGTTGAGGAATCGGGACCTTCACTTCTCGGCGCTCGGTGATTTCCCCCGCGAAGAGGGGTTCTGGTCGGTAGTCCGCTTCGACGACATCGCTGAGGTCGGCCGGGATTGGGAGACCTTCTCCTCGAATCGTTCGATCCTGGTGGTCGACTCGATTGCTGCTGAGCCCGGCGCCCCAGACCCGATCGACGTCTCGGCCCACATGTTGATCACCCAGGACCCGCCCCGCCACGACCGGCTGAAGGCGCTCGTCCAGAAGGAGTTCACACCCCGCAAGGCCCTGGACCACGCCGATCGGATGCGGGAGATCATCAACCTGGTCTGGGACCGGGCGCTCGAGGAGAACCCCGACGGCCGGCTCGACCTGGTCCAGGACGTCGGCATCCACGTTCCGGCGATGGTCATTGGGGACATGCTCGGGGTTCCCAGGGAGGACGCCGAGCAGCTTGTCGACTGGACCAACCGGACCTCTGCCTTCGAGGATCCCCGGCTGGTGCCGGACCTCTCTGACCTCTGGACCGCCTTCGAGGAGTTCGGGCCGTACGTGGACGCGATGATCACCGAGCGGGAGAAGTGCCCGATGGACGACCTGACCACGGCCTTCATCCAAGCCGAGGTCGAGGGCGAGAAGCTCTCCCACGAAGAGGTCCTGATGTTCTTCTTCCTGCTGATGGTCGCCGGAAACGACTCGACCCGGGCGACCTTCACCTCGGGGATGAAGAGCCTGATGGAAGACCCCGAGCAGATGGAGATCGTCCGTGCGGGCGCAGTCCCCATGGAGCAGGTGGTCGAGGAGTTCGTCCGCTTCCATCCGGCCTTCGCATACATGAGGCGGACCGCCACCCGGGACGTCGAGCTACGTGGGGCCCAGGTCAAGGCCGGCGACAAGCTGGCCCTCTGGTACGTCTCGGGCAACCGGGACGAGCGGGCCTTCGACGATCCGGACACCTTCGACGTCCGCCGCGACCCAAACCCCCATCAGGGCTTCGGCGGGGGCGGTCGTCACTTCTGCCTCGGGGCCGGCCTCGCTCGGGTCGAGCTGAAGATCTGGATCGAGGAAACCCTCAAGCGGTTCCAGACGATCGAACCGGATGGCGACACCGAACGCCTCTCCTCCACATTCCTCAACCAGTGGTGGAAGATCCCGGTTCGGGTCGGCTGACCGAGCGTTGTCTAGTGCCTGAAGTGGCGGTGCTTTGTGAAGATCATCGAGACGCCGGCCTCTTCGCAGGCCTCGATCAC
>JBJTBP010000102.1:0-12922 GCA_046091385.1 Solirubrobacterales bacterium
TTGGTGCCGCCCGCATACGCGCCCCAGATCTTCGAGAACTCGAAGGCCTGCTGGGTCACGCCGCTGCAGGTGTTTCCGGTCGTGGTGGTCGGAGCGGGGCACTGCGAGTCCCGGTTCAGCGACCACATCGCGATTCGACCGATCCCCTTCGCGTTGGCGAAGTCGAGGACCTTCCTGGCATCAGTGGTGGTGAAGATCTCCCTCGGGTTGTCGTTGATCCCGATCATCGGAGTGATCCCGACCATCTTCCAGAGCTGGGCCTCGCTTCGACCGGGGTAGAGCTGGGCGAGCTGGGCCTTGAGGCTGTTACCGGCCTGGATCGCCAGATCCCCCATCCGCCCGTTTACGTCGAGCGAAGGGTCGAAGTAGTCCATGGTCATCACGTTGACCACGCTTACGTCCACGCCCTTGGCGATTGCTCGACGCAGAACGTTCAGCCCATCCGCGGTAAGCCCCGTAGGCATCACCGGCAGGGTCAGGGACACGGTCAGGGGCTTGCCCCTTGCCGCAGCATCCCTCTGTACCTGTGAAACGGCCTCGAACCTTCGGTCGAGCGAGGCAGCGTCACCCTGGTCGGCTCCTTCGACGTCGAAGTCGATGCTTCGCAGGTTGTAGGCATCAATCACCGCCTGGTACTGGGTCGCCAGGGCGGCCGAGGTCGTACAGGTGCGCGCAAGCTCCTGGCCGGCCGCGCCTCCGAAGGAGACGATCGGCTCGGCGCCGGCAGTCCGGGAATCGGCGACCACCTGACGGGCATCGAACCACTCGTCGGATGCGTTGATTCCGTAGTAACCGCCCCAGGAGGCCTCACAGGGTCGCCCGCTGACGATGAAGCCGAGCGAAACCGCCTTGGCTCCCGACTGGCGGATCGCCGCGCTATTGGCACTCTTCGACTGCAGGGTCATGTCCACGTAGGGAGCGAAGCCCTGCTGCGGTGCGGGGGTCGGCGTTGGTGTCGGCGTTGGGGTCGGAGTAGCCGAGTAGGGGATGGCCTCGCGCCTGATCAGCCGCGAGAGCAGGTCCATCTTCGCCGGGTTGACCGTCCTCCAGTCGTCCTGGAGAACGCCTCCGGTGTCTCCCGAATTCGGATTCCAGGCCCAGAAGGTCCAGCTGATCCCCTTCCGGCCCATGTAGTCGGCGAACTGGCGGATCCAACGGCCTTCGACCGTGTCGGTTCCGACCGTCTTGGCGCCGAATTCACCGACGAGGATCGGGGCCGTCCCGGCCTCGTGGATGTACCCGAAGCCCTTCTGCCAGCGATCAGCCAGAATCGTCTGAACGTTCGGATCACTGAACCAGGGCTGGTTGTAGACCCCGGGGCCGTACTCATGTGGCGAGTAGACCAGGCGGTTGGGTGTATTCAGGCGAACGGGATTGTTTCGGACGCCTTCGAGGTTGCCTCCCCACCAGTGACGGTCGAGCTGCTGGCCTCCGGCGACCGGTCCTTCGATCCCTTCCACGATTACGAGCCAGTTCGGGGCGGCCCCGAGTACGACGTTGCCGGCACGCTCTGCGGCCCGTCGCCAGTCGTTTGCCTGGCCGGTTCCCCAGGTCGCTTCACCGTGGGGCTCGTTCTTCAGGTCTGCACCGATCACGTTCCTCTTGCCCGCGTACCGGGTCGCGAGGTCTCTCCAGGTGTTCACCCAGTCGTCCTCGGTAAAGCCACCCAGGCCGTACCAGAGGGGGTGCATGAAGGAGTCATCGGTCGTCGAGTGGTTGTCGAGGATGACCATCAGGCCCTGCCTCCCAGCCTCGTCGATGATCTCGTCCATCACCTGGATCGGGGTCTTTCCGGCGAGGGCGGCGTTCCGGCCTCCTCCGTAATCGATCCCGCTGGTCGTGGTCGACCGAATCGCCTGGAGGGAAAACGGCAGCCTGATCGTGTTGAAGCCCTGGGCCTTGATCTGGGCGAGCATCTCCTTGTAGTCACGGGTCCAGAGGCCGTGCGGCACGTGGTTCGCCGTCTCGAAGCCGAACCAATTGACACCCTGCAGGACCACTTCCTGGCCCCCCGAGTCGACGATCTTCGCGCCTTGGGTCTTTAGCGGCAGCTGCGGATCGGCGGCCGAAGCCTGCCCGGCGAGTATCGCCGTCGAAAGCAGGCCGGCGATCAGGAAGGTCGCCAGACGAACTGGAATCGAGTTACAGGGGGTTGACATGGTTGAGCACCTCTAGCTCGCCGCGGATGCGGTGTCGTTTGCTTCCCCCTGCCTTGTGAGACACAGCCCGAGGCAGTTAGTTACGGAGAGCCCGCAAATATTCCCTCGAAGGCGGTCGCTGAGCTAAAAGAGCGCCTGGCCACCACCGGGAACCGGCAGGCCCAGATGCTCGAATGCCCGCGGGGTGAGGACCCGACCACGCTGGGTCCTCTGGAGCATCCCCAACTGGAGCAGGTAGGGCTCGAGCACGTCTTCGATCGTGTCGGGTTCCTCCCCGATCGCGACGGAGATGGTCGAGAGCCCGACCGGCCCGCCGCCGAAGCGCTCGGCGATCGTCTCGAGCAGCGCCCGATCGGACCGGTCGAGCCCGGCGTCATCCACTTCGAGCATCTCCAGGGCTGCCTCGGCGACCTCCAGGTCCACGGAACCCTTTCCTTTGACCTCCGCGAAGTCCCTGACCCGCCTCAGCAGCCGGTTGGCAACCCTTGGGGTTCCCCTCGACCTCATCGCGATCGCCTCCGCACCCGCGTCGTCGATCTCCACGTCCAGGAGCTCGGCCGAGCGTCGCACGATCACCGCCAGGTCTGCTGCGTCGTAGTACTCCAGCCGGTGCGTCACCCCGAACCGATCCCTGAGGGGAGTGGTCAGGAGTCCACTCCGGGTCGTCGCCCCGATCAGGGTAAAAGGCGGTAGCGGGAGGGTCACGGTGCGCGCACCCGGGCCCTGGCCCAGTACCACCGGGAGCTCCGAGTCCTCCATCGCCGGGTAGAGCGTTTCCTCGACCGCTCGGCCGAGCCGATGGATCTCGTCGATGAAGAAGACCGAGCCCGGTTCGAGGGAGGTCAGGAAAGCGGCGACGTCGCCCTTCTTCTCCAGTGCCGGACCGGCCGTCTGGATGAGGGGAACCCCCATCTCCTGAGCGACGATATTGGCGAGGGATGTCTTTCCGAGCCCGGGTGGCCCCGCGAACAGGACGTGGTCGAGCGGCTCATCGCGCTTCTTGGCCGCCTCGATGAAGACCTTCAGCTGCTCGGTCACCTGCACCTGGTTGACGAAGTCGGCAAGGGTTGGGGGTCGAAGCGAAGAGTCGAGTTCCCGATCGGGCCGGTCGGCCCTGGCGTCGTGGATCCTCGGCTCGGCACCTTCGGGAAGATCGGCCTCTACCCCGAGGTCGATCCGGCTTCCCCCGATCTCCGGGCGCTCCGGGGTCACCCGCCGACCGTCTTGCCGCTGGCTCCGGCCTTCCTCAGGGCCTCACCGATCAGGACTTCCGGGTCTCCTTCGGGATCGAGGCCGTCGAGCAGCTGTTCGGCCTCGAGGGCAGGGAACCCGAGATTGACCAGGCCATCCCGGGCCAGGCTCCTGCCACTCCCCCCGGCTGCCTCGGCCACCGGCTCGCCGGACTCATCCACCCAGCCGGTGACACGGTCCTTCAGCTCGAGAATGATCCGCTCCGCCGTCCTCTTGCCAATTCCTGGTACCGCCTGGAACCGCTTTGCATCACCGGCGACGATCGCCTGCACGAGCTCACGTACCGGGCCGCCGGAGAGCACGGCCACGGCCACCTTCGGCCCGATCCCGCTGACCCCGATCAGCTCGACGAAGAGATCACGCTCCTCCTCCGAGGAAAACCCGTAGAGCGAGATCCCGTCCTCCCGACCGATCGTCACGCAATGCAGGAAGGCCTCCTGACCTGCGGCCGGGACCGAGCGAAGGGTTTCCGAGCTGATCGTGAGGCGGTAGCCGACCCCGGATGCCTCGACGATTATGTGGTCGCCCCGGCGAACGAGAACCTCACCACGAACTGCGGCGATCAACTCGCCACCCGGAGCTTCGAGCCGGAACCGGCCGCGGCTTCGGCGGCGGCGCCGAACGATGTCGTCCCGGCATGGCAGATCGCCACTGCCAGGGCGTCGGCGGCATGGTCCGGTTTAGGCACCTCATTCAGGCCGAGCAGGGTGGCGACCATCCGCTGAACCTGTTTCTTGTTGGCACCCCCGGATCCGCAGACCGCCTTCTTGATCACCTGCGGCGTGTAGGAGAAGCATTCGATGCCGGCCTGGGCCGCGCAGAGGAGCGCGACCCCGACCGCCTGCCCAACCCGCATCGCAGAATCGGCGTTGGTCCCGAAGAAGAGCTCCTCGACCGCGAGCGCGGTCGGGCGATGCCAGTCGATCAACTCGCTCAGATCGCGGTGGATTGCCTCGAGGCGCTTCTCGGGCGAAAGCACGGAAGCGGTCTCGATCACCCCGCCATCCAGCGGCGCCAGGTGGCTGCCCTCGACCCTGACCACTCCAAAGCCGAAGTTAGCCGTCCCTGGGTCTATGCCCATCACGACCTTCATTTGGACGTCATTCTCGCCCCGGGGTCGGATGCCTTCCCGGGTGGAGCGCTCAGTTACCTGCAGCGAGCTCCTGGAGCACGTCTTCGGGAATGTCGAAGTTGGAGTGGACCTCGCTCACGTCGTCCTGCTCCTCGATCGCATCGAGCATCCTCAGGAGGGCCGAGGCATCCGACCCGGCCACCTCGATCGACGTGCTCGGCTCGGTCGAGAGACCGGCGGAGACGAGTTCGACACCCGCTGCAGCCAGGGAATCCCTGACTGCGGAGAGGTCCGAGGGGTCGCAGGTGATCCTCAGCTGGCCATCCTCTTCGACCACATCCCTCGCCCCCGCGTCGATCGCCGGGATCGCATCGTCCTCCCCGTACCTGCTTCCGTCGAGCACCACCAATCCACGGGTCTCGAACATCCAGGCCACCGAGCCGGGCTCACCGAGACTGCCGCCGTGCCTGGTGAAGGCATGTCGTACCTCGGCGCTCGTCCTGTTCCGGTTGTCGGTGAGTGCCTCGACCAGCACCGCAGTTCCCCCTGGCCCATAGCCCTCGAACTGGATCCGTTCGACGATCTCCCCATCGCCACCCTCCCCGGTTCCGCGACCGATCGCCCGCTCTATGTTCGCCTTCGGCATCGACTCCGCCCGGGCCTTCTGGATAGCCGTGGCGAGGGCCGGGTTGCCGTCCGGATCCCCCCCACCCTCACGCGCAGCTACGGTGATCGCCCGTGCGAGCTTGGTGAATAACTGGCCCCGCTTGGCGTCAGCGGCGCCCTTCCTGTGCTTGATCGAGGACCATTTCGAGTGCCCGGACATGACCGGCCTGATTGTATGGAGGAGGGATGAACGAGCCAAGCGGCAGGACCGGAACCCGCACCACCGCGGCGTACCTGATCGCGGCGGTGATGCTGCTCGCCGCACTCTCCCTCTGGACGGTCATCCCGCTCGCCTGGCTCTGGATCGGGTCCCAGGTAGCCGAAACCCAGTTCCCGTCCGTCGGCCCTTACGCGATCGTCTTCTTTGGGGTCCTCGTATCGATCCTGATCGTCGCCTGGATCCTCGGCCGGCTGAACGAGGCCTACCTGAAGCTGACCGGCAGCCAGTCGGTCGAGCCGATCAGGATGGGCTGGATGAAGAGCTTCAGTGAAAAGCAGGGTTCCCGCGCACCCACCCTGCTGGAGGCGGTGATCGTCGGTTCGGTCCTGATCGCCTGCGTCGCCCTGGCGATCTGGTTCTTCACCATCGCCGGCTCACCGGTCGCCTGAGTCCCTGACCTCACGGCACTCGGCCGCAAACGCCCCGTGGACCCGGTCGTCGTCGGAGAGTTCCGGATGGAACGAAAGGGCGAGGATGTTCCGCTGCCGGACCGCGATCGGATGACCCTCAAGCTCTCCCAGCACTTCCACCTCCGGACCCGAGTCCTCGACCCAGGGCGCCCTGATGAAGATGCAGGGAAAGGGGCCTCCGGGAGCGACTGCCGGAATCTCCAGCTCCCCCTCGAAGCTGGCCCTCTGCCGGCCGAACGCATTTCGCCTAACCGATATGTCGAGCAGGCCGAGATGGTCCCGGGCCAGGAGGATCATCCCGGCGCAGGTGCCGAGAATCGGACGCCCGTCCCTACCGAACTCGACCACCCGATCGGCCAGATCGTCCCTTTCGAGGCCCTTCGAGATCGTCGTGCTCTCACCGCCGGGCAGGATCAGCCCGTCGAGGCCGTTCAGGTCCGTGACTTCCCGTACCTCGCTACCGACTGCCCCGACCGATGCGAGGTGTTCCAGGTGGGAGGCGAAGTCACCCTGCTGGGCGAGTACACCGATCCTGACCGGGTCCCGCTCGGGGCCCGGGATTGGGCTGCTACCAGCCTCGCTCGGCAAGTCGTCCGTCGTCGCCGAGGGCCGACATCTCGATGCCGGTCATCGCGTCACCCAGCGCCTCGGAAGCGGCCGCGACCCTCTCGGGGTCTGTGAAGTGGGTGGTTGCCTCGACGATCGCCCGGGCCCTGCGCTCCGGGTCTTCGCTCTTGAAGATTCCCGAACCGACGAAGTTTCCCTCTGCCCCGAGCTGCATCATCAGCGCCGCATCGGCCGGGGTTGCGATGCCGCCGGCACAGAAGAGCGGGACCGGCAGCCAGCCGCTGGTTGCGACCTCACGGACGATCTCGAGCGGGGCGCCGAGCTCCTTCGCGGCACTCGGGAGCTCAGTCGCGCTCAACGTCCCAAGTCTCCGGATTCCACCAGTGATCTCCCTCATGTGCCGGACTGCCTCGACGATGTTGCCGGTTCCGGCCTCACCCTTGGAGCGGATCATCGCCGCTCCCTCGCCGATCCGTCGGAGTGCCTCGCCCAGGTCGGTCGCCCCGCAGACGAATGGGATCTCAAACTCGAACTTGTCGATGTGGTTTGCCTCATCCGCCGGAGTAAGGACCTCGGACTCGTCGATGAAGTCGACGTCGAGCGACTCAAGTACCTGGGCCTCGGCGATGTGCCCGATCCGTGCCTTGGCCATCACGGGAATCGAAACGGCCTCCTGGATGCCGCGGATCATCGCCGGGTTGGACATCCGGGCAACGCCGCCGTCACGGCGGATGTCCGCAGGGACGCGTTCGAGCGCCATTACCGCGCACGCGCCCGATTCCTCGGCTATCCGGGCCTGCTCGGCGTCGACCACATCCATGATCACCCCGCCCTTCAACATTTCGGCGAGGCCGGTCTTGACCCGGAATGTTCCCCTCTCGGCCATGAGGGGAATATAGATGGTGCGGCTCCAAAGCCTCGCAGTGAAGCAGCCCCGCACGGAGCCGAGCCCGAGGGGTGAGTCCGGGCTACTTCAGCTTGTAGGCGCGGATCCGGTCGCGATGCGCATTCTCGTCACGGGAGTAGACCCCGTGGGCGAGGGCATGTACGACCGCCATCAACGCCGTGCTCGACCGGAAGAAGGAGGGACTGTTCGAGGAGAAGTAGAGGCTCATGTCAGAGCGCTTGACGGTGTCGGAGAGGGAGGCATCCGCGATCGCGAGTGTCCGGGCATTCCTGTGTTCGGCCAGCTTGAGTGCCCGACCGATCAGGGCGTGTGCCCGCCCGGCGGTTAGGACAACGACCACGGTCTCCTCGTCGATCCGTCCCAGCCTCTGGAGCGAAGGACCGGCGGTCGAGGTAACGATCTCGGCCCGTATGTCGAGAAGGCTGAGGGTGTGCCTCAGGTAACTGGCGAAGAAGGCCATCTGGTCAGTGCCGACGATCACTACCTGGGATGCCGAGGAAAGGGCTGCCACGGCCTCGTCGATCTGGTCGGGCTTGATCTTCCGCGTAGTTTCCTCGAGGTTGGCGTGATCGGTGCCGAGCGAAGCCTCGAAATCCGAGCGATCGAAGGAGAAGAGTGCCCGTCCGGAACCACCTTCGGCTCCGACCGTCGCCCGGTACTCCTCTATTGCCGAGGCCTGAAGCTCAGGGAACCCTTCGAAACCGAGTGCCTGGGAGAACCGCACCACCGTGGAGGAGGAAGTACCTGCCCTCCGCGCCAGCTCCTCCGCAGTCAGGAAGGCGGCTTCATCGAGATGATCGACGATGTACCGGGCTACATCCTTCTGGGAGCGCGAGAAGTCGTCGAGCTGGTCTTCGATGTAGCTTGAAAGCGATGTGCTCTGAGGGGTTGAGCCAGCCACGGGGACAGGTTTCTCCGAACCGGGCTCATTCCCTCCCCTTTGCAGGAAAAAAGAAGACCCTCTACCTAGGAGGAAAGGGATTCCAGACCTCGACGGACTTCCAGACAGGCGTCAGAGCCTGACCGGCCATACCGATGATGGGGACGAGATCTGGGTCATCCGCTCGATCTCCCAGAAGCTCTACGACTGCGGTGGCTGCAAAGGGCCGATCGAGCCCGGTGACGAACACGTTGTCGTCCAGTACGTGGGCCGGATCGGAGGGACCGAGCACTCCCACTGGCACCGTCGATGCGCGGTCGAGATCCTCTATCCCGCGACCCGCGGCCTGAAGGCCGTACGGGCGTCGGAGTCGAGCAGGGATCGCCTCGAGCGTCGTGGACGCCGCCCGGCGGGGCGCCGCAAGAAGCCGCGCTAGGAGCTCTCTGCCCGCTCGGGCCTGCGGCGCTTCCAGGCGACCCATCCGGTCCCCACGGCAAGGACGATCGCGAGGATCAACAGGGGAACGGTCGGGTCGGAGTCGGGCTCTTCCGGAGCGGAGGTCGGAGCAGCATCGGTTGCGTTTCCGCTGCCCTCCCCGCCACCATCTGCCGAGGTACCGGCCGATTCCGACGCACCGCCCTGGGCCGATGCCGCAGCCGGAGGGTCGTCGGCATGGTGGCCGGGACCCGTCTCCCCCTGGTGGGCGCTCGCCACACCCCCGGACGTCGCCGCCGTCACCGCGGCAAGGACGACGACCCACTTCACACGATCGAAAAAGGTCTTGAACATCCCTTTACAAGTATAGGACCAGACAGGCCTCGGCCCCCTCTACCATCCAGCCGATGGGCAAGAAGGAAAGCAAGAAGGACCGGGAACGAAAGGCGATCACCGCCACCTTCTTCATCGATCCGGTCTGCCCCTGGGGCTACTCGGCTAGTCCGGCCCTCCGAGTGCTCGAGTGGCGCTACCGCGACCAGCTCGCCTGGGAGATGGTCCTGATCGGCCTCTCCCGTCCTGGTGATCCGCCCCTCCCCTTCACGCCGACTCAGCTGGCCGCCTTGATGGTCCAGTTCAGGGACCGCTTCGGAATGCCCTTTGCGCTCGAACCGAAGGCGCGACCCTCGACCAGCAGCCGTGCCTGCGAAGCGATCGTGGCCTGCCGGGAGGTGAGCCCGGGAAGCGAATGGAAGGCCTTGAGGGCCCTCCAGCTCCTCTTTTTCAATACTCCCCTCCTCCCGGACGAGGACGAGCAGATCGCCTCGGCCCTTGGGACCGTCGAGGGGCTCGACGTCGATGCCGTGATGGCGGCGATCGACACGAAGCGCGTCCAGGCTGCCTACGAGATGGACCGGAAGCGTTCACGGTCTGCGGCCGGCTCCCCGAGTGAGCTGCAGGGAAAGACGGCCGACTCACCCGAGGGCATCCGCTACACCGCCCCGACTGTCATCTTCTCCGACGGTTCGACCACGCTCGAAGCCGGCGGATTCCAGCCGATCGATGCCTACGATGTGCTCGTCGCCAACCTCGACCCGTCGATTCGGCGCTTCGATCCGCCCGCCGACCCGGCCGAGGCACTCTCCCTCTACGCCGGTGGGCTGACCACCCAGGAAGTAGCGGCGCTGCTGGCCGCGGGGATCGATCGTCCCGACAGGGCTGCTGCGGAAAAGTCGTTGATCGAACTTGTCGGGGACGGGCAGGTCACCCGGGTACCCCTCGGGAACGATGCTCTCTGGATAGCAAGGGGCAAGGGAGCCTCCTGACCCTCAAAGGAGCGTGAGCGGCCAGGAGGACAGGCCGATCAGGATCGATCGTTCCCGGTCGGGTGACGGCTCCTTCGAGGAAGGGGAAACCGCCTTCCTTCGCTTCACCCTCGACCACCAGGGCGTCCCCTTCCTCGATGACCTCGGTGGTGGCTGGGTCTCCGGCGAGGGTCCGGGATGGGTGCTCCACTATCGACCGTATGCGCCGGAGACCGAGGGGGCGACACAGTTCTTCCCCGGGATCGAACTGGTCGACGAGCAAAGCGCCCAACGGGCCGCAAGAGACTTCCTCGAAACCCTCGGCAGCGCAGAGAGTCCTTCGGAGTAACTAATCCCCGGGAGGGCGACCCCTACGCCGTCAGTCCGGGTCGCGGTCGCGCTGCTTTCTGCCCTCGCGGACCAGGGCGATCCCCAAAAGACCGGCGATCCCGAGGATCCCGACGACGACCACCAGTGCGACACCGAGATCACTCATCGCTACCCACGATAGGGTCTTTCCCGCGTAACCCCGGGCACTCCCCGGGTGTCTCAGGGGTAGAAGGCCGCAGCGATGCTTCCCGGTTCCACACACCGCGACGCAGCCGGAGCGCTTGGCTACGGTTACAGGAGGGATGACCCAATGAACCGATACCGCAACAAGCCCCACATCTGGACTCGGCCCCTCGGCCGGGGTGCTCTTGCCATCCTCCTGGCGTTGTCGGTTTCGGCGATGGCGGAATCGGGAGCGGCCGCTGCGAACAACGAGACCGAGACGGCCGACCGCAAAGGAATCCGCTCCAGCGGCAAGGCTTCCAGGCTCTCGGCCGGGAAATTGACCTTGAAGGACGGTCGCCAGGTCTACCTACGGTTCTCGCTTCCATCCTCCTGGGGCGACTCCCGGGCCCTCCTGGTCCTCGATCCGGCCTCCTCTTCCTCTGACGGGCTTTCCGTCAGGCGCGGCAAGGTGACCTGGAAGCGTGGGGCCCCATCCAAAGGGACCACGTCCGGACAAACCGTTCTCAGGTCCGGAGCGGTCACCCGCAGTACGGCAATCCGGGTGGACGTAACCCAACTCCTCTCCTCCGGGAACTCCAGGAACCTCCGGCTGACCGCGACAGGCGGCGGACGGGCAACTTTGGCGCGAGTTCCGTACCTCCTCAAGTACGACCCGCCAACCACCATCGCCGCGGTCGGTGACATCGCCTGCTCACCCTCCAGCAGCAGCTGGAACGGCGGCCAGGGAACGGCCACCGAGTGCCGCCAGGCCGCGGTTGCAGGCCTGGTCGAGGACACGGACGAGGCCGTCCTCGCCCTCGGGGACAACCAGTACCAGAGCGGCACATTGACGGAATTCCAGACCGGCTTCGGGGTCTCGTGGTCAGGCCTTTCATCCCGGCTCAAACCCACCCCCGGGAACCACGAGTACTACACCGCCGGGGCATCCGGCTACTACGACTACTTCGCCTCGCTCGGTGTCGAGACCGGGGGCGCGGGGAGCGGCTACTACGCCTTCGACCTGGGCGAGTGGCGGGCCCTCTCGATGAACTCCAACTGCTCGAGCGTCGCCTGCTCGGCCGGCTCGGCCCAGGAGACCTGGTTTCGCCAGCAACTCCAGGATGCCCGCAACCAGGGCAAGTGCACGATCGCCTACTGGCACCACCCGGCCGCCTCGAGCGGAATGCATGGGGACCAGGCAGCCGTCTCGGACCTCTGGAAAGCCTTTGTCGAGCTCGGGGGCGATGTGGCGCTCGCAGGACACGACCACCACTACGAGCGTTTCGCGCCCCTCGACGCCGAGCTTCAGCCGACCGCTGACGGGCCGCGAAGCTGGGTGATCGGCACCGGGGGGATAAACCTCCGACCGGCCACAGGCAGGGCCGGGACCGAGAAGCTGATCACCAGCGCCTTTGGCCTGCTGCGGCTCGACCTCGCCACCGACTCCTATGAGTGGAACTGGGTCGGGGTCGACGGCGTCGGAAGCGATGTCGGCAGCGCCGATTGCCGGGCCTGAGCCCGGTCGATCCCGGGAACGGCTGCCGGGTGTCCCCTACTCGCGGTTGCGGGCCGATGCGATGACCCGCATCAGGTCGATCTCGCCGTAGCCGTAACTGTTGTTCCGCTGCCCGCCCGCGGTGCTCCCGCAGGGACCGGGCGGTGTCGTCCTGGTTCCCTCTCGCAGGACCTCGACCAGGGCCTTCGTGTCCCCCTTCAGGTCGGGATTCGCGTCGATCGCCAATGCGGCGGCACCGGCCGCCAGCGCCGCCGCCGAGGAGGTGCCGTCGGTCCGGGCGTAACCCCGGCGGGGCACGCTGGAGACGATCCCCTCCCCAGGGGCAACAACGTCGGGATCGGGGAAGCCCCCCGGGGCCGGGCCGCGACCTGAATAGCCGGCGATACGACCATCCTGGCCGACCGATCCAACGCTCAGGACCTGGTCGGGATCGGTCCCCGGACTCTTGGCGCTGCCGCAGCCGGGCCCGCCATTCCCGACGGCGAAGACCGGCAGGACGCCGGCCGCCTGCAGCGCCTCGATCGCCCACTCGAGCGCGACGTCCCTTCCGTCACGCTGCCAGGAGTTGATGACGATCTCGGGACGAAGGGCCGGGTCGGGGTCCCGGCGGTAGCGGTCGGTCGGAGCGAGCATGAACTGGAGTCCCGGCAACACGCCGGAGAGTGGACAGGCCGATGCGGTACAGGCCTGGGCTGCGATCCACTTCGCCTCGGGGGCGACCCCGACGGGGGCCCCACCCGGGAGCTCGGTCGAGCCCGCGACCGAACCGGCGATGTGGGTGCCGTGGCCGGCCGTGTCAACCGGAGCATCGGCGGAGCGCCTGATCGGGGAGAACCAGCTCCCGTCGTGCTCCGGCGGGCGACCGGGACCTCGATAGCCCCGATACCCGGCCCTGAGGGCCGGATGGTCCGCGTAGACGCCGGTGTCGACGACCCCGACCAGGACCCCCTTTCCGGTCACCCCCTACCGCCAGGCTCTTGGGGCACCCAGGCGGGCGAGGGCAGTCGGCGGGCTGACCGGGCGGGAGGCCGGAGCGAGCG
>JBJTBP010000103.1:0-5130 GCA_046091385.1 Solirubrobacterales bacterium
ATCCGGAGGCATCGAGTGCCTGCTCGAGTGCGGGGGCGCAGGCCTCGAACGCCGGACCCACGTCCTCGCCGTGGACGTCGAAGGAGGGCTCCCCCTCGAGGTCGACGGTGATCACGGCGACCGGGGTTCGAACCCCCTCAACCGCGGCCAGCCAGGAGGTGTCGACCCCTTCCGACTCGAGTCCGGCCCTCAGCCACCTCCCCCAGCGATCCTGGCCGAGGCCACCGACCAGGGCGACCGGAATCCCAGAGCGGGCCAGGAGGGCAGCGACGTTGGCTGGCGCCCCTCCGTGGTGCGCTTCGAACGGGCCGGGCGCGTCTTCCGGACCGAGGCGCCTCTCGCAGACCAGGTCGAGGATTGCCTCGCCGAGGCAGGCGACCGGGCGGGCGGGCCCGGTCAAGTGGGCTTCGAGGCTGGGCTCGGCAAGTTCGCGATTACAATATTGGCTTCGTGTCTGCCACCATCGAACGTGTGGGGGAGTGGCTCCCCCGAGGCTGGGGAGACCTGTTCCGACAGTTCGCCCTCTATGTCTGTGCCGACCTGGGCTACGAGTTCGCCCGGGGGCTGGCCGAGTCGAGGCCGTCCCTCGCCTTCGCCAACGGGGAAAGGGTGATCGACGTCCAGCAGGGAATGGGTCTCCTGGTCGAACCCTCGGTCCAATCCTTCTTCCTGGCCGAGCAGTGGGTGATCGAGTTCGCCAACCAGATCTACCTGAACAGCCAGTTCACGGTCGCAACTGCCTTCCTGATCTGGCTGTACCTGTTTAGAAACGATGCCTACTACTTCGTCCGGAACATGCTGTTTGCCTCGATGGGGCTCGCCCTGATCGGCTACATCGGTTATCCGACCGCACCGCCCAGGATGTTTCCCGAATACGGATTCGTCGACACGATCAACTCCTTTTCCTCGGTCAACCACGACTCGGCCGTCGCCAAGCTGTTCATCAACCCCTTCGCCGCGGTTCCCTCGATGCACTGCGCCGTCGCCCTGATGATCGGGGGTACCGGGTTCATGGTGACCCGGAACTTCTTCGCGCGGGCGTTCTGGGCCTCCTGGCCGCTGCTCGTCGCCTGGGTCACCGTGGTCACCGGCAACCACTCCTGGATAGACATCCTGCTCGGATGGACTGTTGCCCTGGCGGCCTTCCTGATTGCATCCCAGGTGATCGCCCGGATCGACCCCGAGAGCTGGGGCCTGAAGGCGGTCCTTGCCGCCCGAAGGAACGGGTTCGCGAGGACCTCGCGGGCCGGGGCCTGACGGCGGTCGCTGGCATGGCAGTCGAGCGAGGAGTGGCCGATGTCCGACCCTGACCGCGGCTCGGCAGCAAGGGAGTTCCGGGCTCAGGCCAGGGACCGCCTGATCGAATCCCGGCTGACCCCGAACGCAATCTCGATGGTCGGCCTGGTCGGGAACCTCGTCTCGGCCGTCCTGGTGGTCGAGGGAGCGTTCGTCTGGGCCGGCCTCGCCTTCATCCTCGGCTCGGTCATGGACACCCTCGACGGCCGCTACTCCCGAATGTCGGGCAAGGGGACCCTGTTCGGTGCTTTCCTCGACTCGACCCTCGACCGGATCGAGGAGGGGCTCGTGCTGACGGCGATCGCCTGGTACTTCGCCGACTCGGGCGACTCGATCGCAGCCGCAGCCTGCGTATATACGGTGCTCGGCTCGGTGATGGTCTCCTACACCCGGGCAAGGGCCGAGGCCCTTGGGGTCGAGTGCAAGGTCGGGATCGCGACCCGGCCGGTCCGGGTGGTGATCCTCGCGGTCGGACTGATGTTCGCCCAGGGTCTCTGGCTGGGCGACTTCTCGCTGTTGGCCCCAGCCGTCTATGTAATGGCGGTCCTGACGACGATCACCGTCTTCCAGCGGGTCTGGCACGTTCGTCGCGCCCTCCGGGCAGAGGACGCGGAAAGATCAGGGTCCGACTAGGGTGTAGCGCCCGAGCGGCTGCCGGTGTACGGTTCCGCAGGCGGTTCTCCCGCATCCGAACAGGAGGAACAGGCTTCGATGAGTAGTGAGAAGAGCGCAACCAACGGCAGTGCCAACGGCGCCGCCCAGGCCGACGAGAAGGTCCGGGTCGCGATCGTCGGCGTCGGCAACTGCGCCAACTCCTTCATCCAGGGCGTCGAGTACTACCGGGATGCCGATCCGTCCGAAGAGGTCCCCGGCCTGATGCACGTCGACCTCGGCGGCTACCACGTACGGGACATCGAGATCGTCGCCGCCTTCGACATCGACGCCGAGAAGGTCGGCAAGGACCTCTCCGAGGCGATCTGGTCCGGCCAGAACGACACGATCAAGTTCGCCGAGGTCCCCAACCTCGGGGTCAAGGTCGAGCGGGGACTGACCCACGACGGCCTCGGCAAGTACCTCAAGGAGAAGATCACCAAGGCTCCCGGCCCGACCGCGGACATCGTCGGCATCCTCAAGGAGTCGAAGGCCGACGTCCTCGTCTGTTACCTCCCGGTCGGCTCCGAGGAGGCGGTCAAGTGGTACGTCGAGCAGGCGATTGCCGCCGGGGTTGGCTTCGTCAACTGCCTGCCCGTGTTCATCGCCCGTGAGGACTACTGGGACGGCCGGTTCGAGGAGGCGGGGCTGCCGATCATCGGTGACGACATCAAGTCCCAGGTCGGAGCAACGATCGTCCACCGCCAGCTGGCCCGGCTCTTCCACGAGCGCGGCGTCCGGCTCGAGCAGACCTCGCAGCTGAACGTCGGCGGGAACATGGACTTCTACAACATGCTCGAGAGGGAGCGACTCGACTCGAAGAAGGAGTCGAAGACCAACGCCGTGACCTCGATCATGGGCCACGATCTGCCGGAGGAGGACGTCCACGTCGGACCCTCCGACTACGTCGCCTGGTTGACCGATCGCAAGTGGGCCCATATCCGTCTTGATGGCAAGGCCTTCGGCGACGTTCCCCTGACCGTCGAACTGAAGCTCGAGGTCTGGGACTCGCCCAACTCGGCCGGCGTCGTGATCGACGCGGTCCGGATCATCAAGCTGGCGCTGAACAACGGGGTGGCGGGTCAGCTGGACGGACCGTCCAGCTACCTGATGAAGTCACCCCACACCCAGCGGCCGGACGCCGAGGCCCGGGAGATGACCGAGGAGTTCATCGAGACCTACGCGAAGGGTTCCTCGGCCGCCGCCGACCGGGCGGTGGCTGAAGTCGCCGAAGAGTCCGGCACCAAGGGCTGAGGACCCGATCCGGGTCGGGCACCCGGGAGTAGAGGGGCAGGAGGCAACGGGCAGGATGGGCGAACCGCTCTCGATCCTCCAGGTGACTCCACTTCCGTGGGGGGAGCACTCGGAGGTCAACTACTTCATCGATCGGCTTTCGGACGGGCTTGCCGGCCGGGGTCACTCGGTGCTCGTCGCTGCCCCGGGCGGAGGTCGAGGTGCTGCGGCGGAGGCGCGGCAGTTGATCGAGCAGGCGGGTGTATCCGGGGAGAGTCCGGTTCGACCGGGCGAAGCCCCGAAGGTGGTCGGCCTCGGTGGACTCGAGATCCCCAGGGGATCGGGCCGCAGGCAGGCGCCAGTAGCGGTCGAGGCGGCGAACCGTCTGGAGAAGCTCCTCGACCTGGCCAGGTTCGACATCGTCCACGTCTACGACCCCTTCCTGCCCGGGTTTTCCTCCTCGGCGCTCCGTCACTCTTTTTCGCTCAACGTCGGCACCTTCCACGAGGCGGCCGAGCGGCCGTTCGCGACCCTGGTAGCCCGCCCTGTCCTGGAGGTCTTCTTCGGCCGGCTCGATGCCCGGACGGCATCGTCCGGAGCGGCTGCGGCCCAGCTAGACCGGTTCTTTCCCGGTGAGCGTGAGTTGATCCGGCCGGGGGTCGATCCGATCGCCCCCGACCATGAGGACGATGGGGTCTTGAGGATCGCCTTCACCGACTTCGAGGAAAAGGGTGCCCTCCGGACCTTCCTGCGGGCGCTCCGTCGCCTGCCCGAGGACCTCGACTGGAGTGCGACGATCTTCTCGGACGATCCCGGCTCGCTCGACTTCCGCCTGGCCCGCTCGCTCCGCGAGAAGGTCAAGATGATCGGTCCCGAGCAGGTCGGCCTCGACGGGGTGCTGGCCGCGAGCGACGTCTTCTGTGCGGCTTCTGGAGGGCCGAGGCCTGCCCCGGCTGCCGTCCTCCAGGCCCAGGCCTCCGGAGCGGTCGCGGTCGTCTCGGCGGTGCCGTCCTACCTCGACCTGGCCGACGACGGCAGGAAGGCCCTCCTGTTCTCGCCAGGCGACGCCGAGACCCTCGCCGGCCAGATCACCCGCCTCGCAGGTGACCCGGCACTCGGCCGATCGATCGCCGAGCAGGCCGGCAAGGGACTCGAGTCCTGGGACGAGGTGACGGGGAGGTTCGAAGGGATCTACCGCGACCTGATCGCCCGTCGTCATTCGCGCGCGGGAAACGTGGCAGTGGCCCGGCGACTCGAGGACCGTCCCCTGATCGACATCGACCTCCACATGCACACCGACCACTCGTCCGACTGTGCGACCCCGGTCGAGGTCCTGATCGAGACCGCCCGGGACCGGGGCTTCGGGGCGATCGCGATAACCGACCACAACGAGGTCTCGGGAGCACTCGAGGCGGCCAAGGTGGCCGATGGGATCGACGGGTTCCAGGTGATCGTCGGTGAGGAGGTAAAGACCGACGGCCAGGGCGAGGTGATCGGTCTATTCCTCGAGGAGCGGATTCCTAAGGGCCTCTCGATGGCCGAGACGGTCGCCGAGATCAGACGCCAGGGCGGAGTCGTCTACGTGCCCCATCCGTTCGACCGGCTCCACTCGGTCCCCGACTATGAGCACCTGCTGGCGATCGTCGACGAGATCGACATCATCGAGGTGTTCAACCCGAGGGTTGCGATCGGCTCCTTCAACGAGGAAGCCGAACGGTTCGCGGCCAAGTACGGGATCATCCCGGCAGCCGGGTCCGACAGCCACGTGGCCCAGGGCCTCGGCTCGGTCCGGGTCCGGGTGCCGCGGTTCGAGGGGCCCGAGGAGTTCCTCGAGGCGATGCGTCAGGCCGAGATAACCCGGCGACACAAGAACCTGGTCTACGTCCAGGCGCTCAAGTTCCTCCAGACGACCGGGCGATCCGGTCCGGCCCGCCGGTCGGTAGCCGATCC
>JBJTBP010000104.1:0-15279 GCA_046091385.1 Solirubrobacterales bacterium
CAGGGTCCACAGCCTCGCACCCGGCGGCGACCGACAGAGAGGGGGCTTCGACACGGTCGAGAACGGCAGGGTCCGCAATGCGTTCGGACTGGGCGGGAAGGTCGCCTCGAAGATCGTCCTTCCGGCCCTTCCCAACGTCGATGCGAAGGGAACCCCGCTGACGGCCCAGACCGCGCTCAGGGGCCAGCCGAGGCGGACCTACGTCCCGGCCACCAACGGCGGTTGATCGACCGGTTGCCGGGCCCCCGGTTTCCCCTACATTCCCCGTAATGAGGAAAGGACGCCCACCAGGCAGCTACGGCATCGATGCCCCGTATGTACCGATTCTCTTCCTTGCGCTCACAGCACTTTCGGTCGCACTCGCAATTCTCGTCACCCCATCCCTCTTCGTCACCGCCGCGATCTTTCTCGCCTGCGCTCTGAGCTACCTCTACGCGACCCTGAGGGGCAAGTTCGTCGGCTGGAACAAGATCCTCGACGGCTGGCGGGGGGACCCGCCATCCCGTCTGCTGGATGTCGGTTGTGGCCGCGGGGCGGTCTCGATCCTCGTCGCCCGCCATTTCCCGGAGACCGAGGTCGTGGGGCTCGACCTGTGGAGGTCGAGGGACCAGTCCGGCAACTCCGTCGAGGCGGCCGAGCGGAACGCCAGCGAGGCCGGGGTAGAGGGGCGGATCGATTTCGAAACTGGCGACATGTCGGAGATGCCCTTCCCGGATGACTCGTTCGACGCGATTACCGCGAGCATCGCGATCCAGAACCTGAAGGACAGGGACCTCCGCCACAGGGTCATCTCGGAGATGCTCAGGGTCGCCCGGCCGGGTGCCCGCATCGCGATCGTCGACATCCAGTACGCCGCCCAGTACGAAGAGGACCTGGAGGGACTCGGTGCCGATGCAGTCGAACGCAGGAGGCTCGGACCCGGGCTCTGGTTCGGCACGCCCTTCACCGCCGGCACCCTGGTCAGCGCCGTTGCTCCGGGCAGCCCAGGCCCCGTAGAGCCTACGGCCGACCCGGCCGGCTAGACGGCCCCTTCGGCTTCGGATCCGTCGGTCTGGCTACTGCCCGGCGACCGAGGAGACGTACTTCGAGACGGCGTCGATCTGCTGGGTGTCGAGGGGGCCCGAGAACGACGGCATCGCGCCGCCACCGTTGGTCACCTGGGACTTGACCTCGGCCTCGGTCGGCATGTCGTCGTCGAGGTTCGGGCCGACCGCGCCGGAAGCCCCGGCGGCCGAAAGCGTGTGGCAGGTTGCGCAGTTGGCGGCGAAGATCTGTTCGCCCTCCCCATCGCTGCCGCCCGAGCCACCGCTCTTCTGGGTGGTGGTGCCCCCGCTCCCGCTCGAGTCTGAACTCGACGACGAGTCGTTCGAGGATCCGCCGCAGGCGGCGAGGCCGAGGGTTGCCAGGACGAGCAGGGTGGTTCCGAGGATTCGCATGGCCTGAGTGTAGGACAGACGGTCGCCCGGGTAAAGGGGCCGGTCAGGGAGCCGAGGGATCGAGCGGGATCCCGGTCTCCCGCTCGGACACTTCCCACAGCTTGTCGACCGCCCGCTCGAGGCCGACCCTGCGGAAGACCGGCTTTCGGACCGGCGGTCCGTTGTTGCCCCAGAGCGGTCCGTAGAACTCGCCGCCCCTGGCGGTCGGATCGGTCGCTGCCCTCAGCTGGGGCAAGGCACCGTTCTCCGGGCTCATCCCGGTCTTCGAGGCGAGCATGTGGAAGAACCGTGCCGTCCGGTCGCCGTTCTTCTCGACGCTCCGGGCCTGGAGGTCGGTGTCGGTCAGGCCGGGATGGGCGATCAGGCTGGCCGCCCGGGCGTCGGCCTTCCGCAGCTTCTCCTCGAGTCCCAACCCGAACTGGAAGTTGGCCAGCTTCGACTCGTAATAGGCCTTCCAGGGCTTGTACTTGCCGCTCATGTGGGGGTTATCGGCATCGAGCCCCCGACCGAAGTGGTGGGCCGTGCTGGTCACGGTCACCACTCGGCCCGCCGGCGCATCGAGCAGGGGCTTCAGGAGGAGCGAGGTCAAGGCCCAGTGGCCCAGGTGGTTCACCCCGAACTGCATTTCGAAGCCGTCGGCAGTCTGGGCCTCGGCGACCGCCATCACACCGGCGTTGTTGATCAGGATGTCGAGGGTGGGGTGCTCGGATGCGATCCGGGCCGCAGCCTGGCGGACCGAGTCGAGCGAGGCGAGATCGAGCGGGACGACCTCGAAGTTGCCCCCAGGAACCGCAGCCCTAAGCTCCCCGACTGCCCGGTCGGTCTTCTCCGACTCCCGGGAGGCGACCACTACGGTCGCCCCGGCCGCGGCCAGCGCCCGGGCATTCTCCTGACCGAGCCCACCGTTGGATCCGGTGACCACGGCGGTCGTGCCGGTGAGGTCGGGGATGTCAGCTTCGGTCCAGGCCATTCAGGTTCCCCGCTCAGTCGCCGACGATCGAGCCGTCGGTGTGGTGGTGGATCATCTTCCAGCCGCCATCCTCGCGACGGAAGACGTTGGTCGCCCGGTGGACCAGGTCGCGCTCTTCACCATCGATCGTCAGGCCCTTGGCGTTCTCGACGCAGATCGAGTAGCCCATGTCCTCGCCACCGACGATCGTCAGGTCGGTGACCTCGACCTCGCCACCCATCTCCATCCCGGCCTCCGACTCGAAGTGGGCAATCATCGCGCCCCCCGTCTGGATGTCACCGAACGGGCCTGCCAGGGTCGCCTCGTCGGCGGTCGAGACGATTTCCCGCATCGGCCCGACGTCTCCCGTGAGCATCGCGTTCAGCGCTGCGTAGAACTCCTCTTGGGCCTCTTCCACCGACTCGGCCAAACCGACTCCCTTCCTCGCGATCGTTACCGCCCCCGAAACTAGCCGATAGTGGGGGACCCGGCCCGTTCGGTGCCGACCGCCCGGTGGGCATCCTCGACCAGTCGCTCGAACTCGGTCTGGCCATCGGGCCCCGGACCGCCCTCGGAACTCGAGGGTTCCTCGCCTTCCTGGACGGCCTCGAGCCGCAGAACCAGTTCATCGAGTCGCTCCAGCGAGCGCTCGGTGATCTCCTCCCCGGCCGGGGGTACGTCACCGACCCCTTCACCCGACTTCTCGACGGCGATCGCGACGACGGCGGCCTCGACCAGGCTGTCGAGGACCTCCTGGGCCTGCTCGTACTGGATCATCAGGCCGGGCGAGACCGGCTCATGGGCGGCGGCCGCGACCAGCATCCCCGACTCCATCCGCTCCTCGGCCATCGCTCGCTGCTCATTCCTCAAGTCCCCCGAATGACCCTTGGCAACCTTCGATCCATAATCCCTGAGCGCCTTCGCCGTGCTCGCCAGCTTGGTCCCCAGCTCGTAGGTCAGCCGGGTCGGCCAGATCGTCGCGATGGCAAGGACCAGGGCCCCTCCGAGGACCGTCTCGATCAATCGGGGTGCGATCAGTTCGGTCACCTCGGGAAAGGCGAGGCTGACCAGCGCCAGCAGGGCCGGCGTCCAGCTGGCGACGCAGACCGTGTAGTTGGCCTGGAACCAGGCGGCCGCGAAGACGATCCCGAGGATGTAAACCCCGATCCTCACCGGCAGGTTCGGCCCCACCGCCAAGGCCAGGGCCCCGAACAGCGCCAGGCCGAGCAATGTCCCGCCGACCCGGCTGACCACGCGCTCGGCCGTTCCGGCAAGGTCCGGCTTGGTGATCCAGGCGACGGTCAGCGGCAGCCAGTAGGCGTGGGTGGTCGGTTCGAACTCGGCGATCGCCGTCGCGATAACGATCAGCCCGGCGAGCCTGAGCGCGTGGCGGGTGAACAGGTGATGGGGGTCGCGCACCTGAATCATCTTTCGAGCCCACTCGAAGTTGATCCGCGGCCGGAACTGGAGCTCGGCTCGGCGCCCCACCGGCCATCCGCCGAGCACTTCGGAGGAGAGTTCCTCGGCAGCCTGGTCCACCTCCGCGAGGGGGCGCCCCGCCGAGTCCGGCAATTCCTCGCGGGCCCGATCGAGCGCGGACCTGAACCGCTCCAGACGGGGCGGGACACGCCTCCTTGTCATCGGCAGCTCCAGGGCTAGGCCAAGGGCCAACAACAGCTCGGCCGTGGCCTCGCCCAGGTTCCCGACCGCCGTCTGGTCGTCGGAGCCCCCGAGCGCCCTCCGGCCCTCCAGCGCCAGGAAGGCGATCCTGATTGCATCGGTCCGGTCGACCATCGCCTCGCACCAAACGAGGGTCTGAGCCCGGACCCCACTGGTCCCGATCTGCCTGCGTGCCAAAGTCAGCTTGCCGAGCGCGTTGGTGCTGGCCGGTCCTCCGTCGTGGCCCTTGAGGGCGAAGGCGACGGCCCGCATTGCGACCGAAATGTCGGTCCTCAGGCCCCCGATCCGCCTGGCGAACAGCGGCAGCACCATGACCAGGATCTGCAGGCCTCCACCGACCAGGATCCCGAGGAGGGCCGGCGGGATGGCCGATATCGGCTCCGGGGTCCCGGCGAAGACCGTGAAGGCGACCAGGCTCAAGACCCCTGCCAAAGCGGCCCGTGGTCCGGCCACCCCGATGTACCCGAGGAAGCCTGCGACCAGTCCGGCCACGACCAGGTGGAGCAGGATCGAGGAGGAGACCGCCAGTCCGATCGCCGTCGCCAGCAAGACCAGGATCAGGGTCAGCATCATGCCCCTAAGGCGGTCGGCGAAGTCCCCCCGCTGGTCGGCGACCCCGATGAAGAAGCTGCCCATCCCGACCGTCACCGCAAAAGCCGCTCCGGCCAGCTCGTAGGCGCCGATGACCGAGATCCCGGCGACCAGCCCGGTCCGCACCGGTGCGACCCACCGGAGCGAAGCCCAGTCGGTATGGACGAGGGCCTGGGCGATCCGCCTGTGGCGCGGCAGTGGTTCGTGTCCGGTCGTGCCCGATGCGGAAAGTGCGGACATGGCCCCCAGCCTAGAGGCGGACGTTCCAGAACACGAACGGGGGAGAAAGTGCTTTAGTTCCGGAGAGAGGGGGTCGGGCCGTCGAGGCCCGCCTGTAGAGGAGAGAGGAGAGGTTCTTCATGGTCCGTCTCGTTCGTCGCGTCGCAGGTCAGGTAAATGTCAAGCGCGCCACCGTCGCCTGTGCGGCTCTCGTCCTCGGCATGACCGTCGCCGCCTGCGGTTCCTCGAGCGATTCCGGCAGCGACGAGGCCAGTGGCTCGATCACGATCGCCCAGACCTCGCAGCCCGATTACCTGGACCCGGCGCTCTCTTACACGGTCAACGGCTGGGAGCCGATGTGGATCGTCTACACGCCGCTCCTCACCTACCCCCACGTCGAGGGCGAAGAGGGGTCGAAGCTGATCCCGGGCCTCGCCCAGGAGATGCCGAAGGTGACCAATGGCGGCAAGACCTACCAGCTGACCCTTCGCGACAACCTCAAGTACTCCGACGGACAGCAGGTCAAGGCCAGCGACTTCGAGCACACGATCGCCCGCGTCCTCAACCTCCAGTCGGGCGGTTCCTTCTTCTACGAGGGGATCGTCGGGGCCGACAAGTACATCGAGAACGACAAGCCCGAGGCGGACATCCCCGGCATCAAGACCGATGACAAGAGCGGCAAGATCACGATCGACCTGGTCGCGCCGGACGCGACCTTCTCGAACATCCTGGCGATGAACTTCGCCGGGCTCGTTCCGGGCAACACCCCGTTCAAGAACATGACCGAGGATCCGCCCCCGGGGGTCGGTCCGTACATGATCACCAAGTCGGTCCCCAACCGGGAGTTCGTCCTCGAGCAGAGCCCCAACTTCGCCAGCTTCGACATACCCGACATCCCGACCGGGCACGTGAAGAAGATCACCACCAAGATCATCAAGAGCACCTCCCAGCAGACCCAGGACGTGCTGGCCAACAAGCTCGACTACATGCAGGACCCGCCGGCGGCCGACCTCAAGCCGACCGTCCAGCAGCAGGCCTCGGACCGCTACCGGGAGTTCACCACGGCCTCCACCTACTACTTCTTCCTCAACACGAGGGTCGCCCCGTTCGACGACCCGAAGGTCAGGGAGGCCGTCAACTACGGGGTCGACAAGCCGGCTCTGGCCAGGCTTTTCGCCGGAGAGCTCGCGCCCGGCTGCAGCTTCATCCCGCCGGGCATCCCCGGCTACAGCGAGTCGCTCGACATCACCGACTGCCCGTACGGCAACCCGAACGAACCGCCCGACATCGAGAAGGCGAAGCAGCTGATCAAGCAGGCCGGCGCCGAGGGCGCCGAGGTAACGGTCTGGGGAAACACCGACACACCGTCGGACAAGGTCGCCGAGGCCTACGCCGACATGCTCAGCCAGATCGGCCTCGATGCGACCCCGAAGGTGATCGATGGGGGCATCTACTTCCAGACGATCGGCAACGAGAGCACCGAGGCCCAGACCGGGTTCGCCAACTGGTTCATGGATTTCCCTCATCCGAACAACTTCTTCTTCCTGATAAATGCGGATTCGATCCAGCCGACCAACAACCAGAACTTCAGCAACGTCGACGATCCGAAGATCCAGAAGGAGCTCGGGAACCTGACCCTGGAGCCGAACCTCGACCAGGTCACCGGTGAGTGGGAGGCGCTCGACGAGTATCTGGTCAGCCCGCCACAGAGCTACATCGTGGCTTACGGCCACCGGAAGCTCTCGACCTTCACCTCCGATCGGATCGACTTCGACTCGGTCGTCGTCCAGCCGCTCTACCTGAACGACTACACGTCGTTCAAGATCAAGTAGGCGGTACATCCACAGCCCCGTACCGCCCGATCGGCCCTTGAGTTGAGTGCGTCGGCCGACAGGGCGGAGTCCGACCTCCAGGAGTTCGACTCACCCCCGGCGGTCACCGGTGTGGGTGAGGCAGGGGTCGGGCCCTGGCGACTCGCGGCCCGCAGGATGCGCCGCCGCAGGGGAGCGCTCGCCTTCGGCCTGATCTTCGTCGTGCTGGTCGCGGTGATGCTGCTGGCCCCCGTCTATGCCGATCTGGTTGCCGGTACCGGCCCCTACGAGAACCACCTCTCCGACCAGACAACGGTCGACGGTCAGCCGGTCTACGTGGTCGGCTTCGACGGTGTCCCGATCGGACCGACCTGGCAGGGAGAGTTCCTGCTCGGGGCCGACGGCAACGGGCGGGACGTCGCCGTCCGGCTTCTCTACGGCGGCCGGAACTCCCTGCTGATCGGACTCGGGGCGGCGATAATCACCACCATCCTCGGCCTGATCGTCGGCCTGCTCGCCGGCTACTTCCGGGGCTGGACCGACTCGGTCCTCTCCCGCCTGATGGACGTCCTCTGGGCCTTCCCGGTGATCCTCCTTGGCATCGCGCTCGGGACCTCGCTCGCCCTCGGCGGTCTTGCCCTCGGACCGATCGACATCTCGGGCGGCAGTCTGGCCATCCCGATCTTCGTGATCGCGATCATCTACGTGCCCTACCTGGCCCGCCCGATCCGGGGCGAGGTGTTGAGCCTCCGGGAGAAGGAGTTCGTCGAGGCGGCGAGGGCTCAGGGGATGGGGTCGCTTCGCCTGATCGCCTCCGAGATCCTGCCGAACGTCCTCTCGACCGCGCTCGTCTTCTTCCCGCTCCTGGTCGCCAACGCGATCCTGCTCGAGGCCGCCCTTTCCTTCCTCGGGGCCGGCGTCCAGCCGCCCGAGCCCTCCTGGGGCACGATGATCGACGAGGGCGTCCAGCGGATCATCACCGCTCCGGCTCTGGCGATCGTCCCCGGGGTGATGCTCGTCCTGACCGTGCTGGCGCTGAACGTGTTCGGTGAGGCCGTCCGCGAGTCGCTCGACCCCAAGGCCAAGGTCCGGATCGAGCACTGAGATGGCCCGCTTCATCATCAAGAGACTTGCCTCGATGGTCCTGGTGCTGTTCGCCGTGTCGGTCCTCACCTTCCTCATCTTCAATGTGATCCCGAACGGCGATCCGGCAGTCCGGATGGCCGGCAAGCAGCCGACCGAGACCCAGGTCCAGGCGATCCGCGAGGAGTGGGGGTTCGACAAGCCGATCTACGTCCAGTACGCGACCACGATGAAGCTGCTCTTCACCGGCCAGATGGTCAGCTACTTCAGCCAGTTGAACGTGGTCGAGGAGATCTGGAAGGGGGTTCCCCGGACCTTCGCCCTTGCCATCGGGGCGGCGATCCTCTGGATGGTCTTCGCGATCGCCCTCGGGCTCTGGAGTGCGATGAGGGCAGGGGGGATCTCCGACACCTTGCTCAATGTCTTTGCCCTGATCGGGATCTCGATGCCGGTCTTCTGGCTGGGCGCCCTGATGAACCAGTACCTCGGCTTCGAGCTCTCGAACGTTCTCGGTTTCGAGCTGTTCCCCAACGGCGGCTACGTCGAGTTCAGCGAGAGTCCGTTCGAGTGGTTCCACCACCTGATCCTGCCCTGGATCGCCCTCTCGGTCCTGTTCATCGGCTTCTACTCCCGCGTCCTGAGGGCGAACATCCTCGAGACGATGGACGAGGACTACGTCCGTACCGCACGGGCCAAGGGCCTCTCCGACCGCCAGGTCCTGCTCCACCACGTCCTTCGCAACTCGCTGATCCCGGTGGTAACCCTCTGGGGCCTCGACTTCGCCGTGGTGATCGGCGGTGGGGCGATCCTGACCGAGACCGTCTTCAACCTCCAGGGGGTCGGCCAGTACGCAGCCGATGCGATCGGCCAGCTCGACCAGCCACCGATCCTCGCCGTGACGATGTTCGGCGCCTTCTTCGTCGTCTTCTTCAACACGGTGATCGACATCGTCTATGCCGCGCTCGATCCGCGGATCAGGCTGGAGGCAGGTGACACCGCCTCATGAGCGAGCCGCTACTCACGGTGTCGGACCTGCGGGTCTCCTTCAGGACGGAAGGGGGCCTGGTCCAGGCAGTCGATGGGGTCTCCTTCGACCTCGACCGGGGGGAGGTGCTCTCGATCGTCGGCGAGTCGGGCTGTGGCAAGTCGGTGACCGCGATGACCTTGATGGGCCTGACCGCCTCCCGGAACTCCTCGATCTCGGGTTCGATCCGGCTGGGTGAGACGGAGATCGTCGGAGCAGACGACGATTCACTCCGTTCGATCCGCGGTGAGCGGATGGCAATGATCTTCCAGAACCCGATGAGCTCGCTCAATCCCGTCCAGCGGATCGGCGACCAGATCGTCGAGCAGATCCGGGCCCACCGGGACGTGTCGAAGTCCGAGGCGATGGAACGGGCGGTCTACCTGCTCGACGCGGTAGGGGTTCCGGATGCCCGCGCCCGCGCCCGGGCCTATCCCCACGAGGTCTCTGGCGGCATGCGGCAGCGGGCGATGATCGCGATGGCGCTCTCGCTCGACCCCGAGGTCCTGATCGCCGATGAACCGACCACCGCGCTCGACGTGACGATCCAGGCCCAGATCATCGACCTGCTGATGGAGCTGAACCGCGAGATGGGCCTGGCGGTCATCCTGATCACCCACGACCTGGGCGTGGTCGCTGAAATCGCCAATCGGGTGGCCGTTATGTACGCCGGACAGCTGGTCGAGGAGGCCTCGCTAGACGGACTGTTCTACGACCCGCTCCATCCCTACACCTGGGGCCTGCTCGGCTCGGTGCCAAGGGTGGACGCCGAGCGACCGAAACGACTGGCCCAGATCAAGGGTCAACCACCGTCACTGATCGACCCGCCGAAGGGCTGCCGCTTCCGGGAGCGCTGTCCCCACGCCTTCGAGGCCTGCGAGGGGCCGGTCGCCCTCGAGCCACGAACCGGCGACCCCGATCACCCCGACCGCTGCCTGCTTTCGACCGAGGCCAAGCGGGACCTGAGGGAGCTCGCTTCGGGTCGGATCGGCCTGGAGGAAGCCGGGGCCGAATCGTGATCGGGTCCCTGAACGGCGACGAGCCACTGCTCCGGGTCGACGACCTGGTCAAGCACTTCCCCGTGGCAGGATCCTCCTTCCTCAGACGAAACGAGGGCCAGATCCGGGCCGTCGATGGGGTCAGCTTCGAGCTGGCCGAAGGCGAGACGCTCGGCCTGGTCGGCGAGTCGGGCTGTGGCAAGTCGACCCTGGCTCGCCTCTTGCTCCGGTTGCTCAAACCCGATTCCGGTTCGGTCTCCTTCCGTGGCACGGACCTCGTCCCCCTTGGTTCGAGGAAGCTCAGGCCCGTCCGGAAGGAGATCCAGATGATCTTCCAGGACCCCTACACCTCGCTGAACCCGAGGAAGCGGGTCGGCCAGATAGTCGGCGAGCCGCTCCGGATTCACGACCTGGCTGAAGGAAAGGACCTGAAGCGCCGGGTCCAGGAGACCCTCGAGCGGGTCGGCCTTTCCCCCGAGCACTACTCCCGCTACCCGCACGAGTTCTCCGGTGGTCAGCGCCAGCGGATCGGGATCGCCCGGGCACTCGCACCGGAGCCCCGGCTGATCGTCGCCGACGAGCCGGTCTCGGCCCTCGACGTCTCGATCCAGGCCCAGATCGTCAACCTGTTGAGCGACCTGCAGGCCGAGTTCGGGCTTACCTACCTGTTCGTCTCCCACGACCTGGGGATCGTCCGTCAGGTCTCGCGGCGGATTGCCGTGATGTACCTGGGCAAGCTGGTCGAGCTCGGTCCGGCCGAGGAGGTCTACCGAAACCCGATTCACCCCTACACGGCATCCCTTCTGGAGGCCGTTCCCGTGCCCGATCCCCGAACCGCCGAGCGATCCGAGGTAAAGCCCCTGGGTGGGGATCTGCCGAGTCCGGCCGACCCTCCTTCCGGCTGTCGGTTCCACCCCCGGTGCCCGCGAGCCGACGGGACGACCTGCTCGAACGAGGAGCCTGCCCTCAGGGACTTCGGTGATGGCCACCTGGCTGCCTGCCACCACCCGCTTGGCGACCGCCGAGTCGCTGCCGGGTAGGCCCGGTACGAGCTCGACGGTAGCCTGGACCGTTACCTTCAGGCTCCCAACGTGTCTGGGAAAGTAGAGCTGTGACCGAGGCCGAGCAATCAAGGAGTTCGGGTTTTGAAACCCGAAGAATGGCGGTGGTAATCGCGGCCGTCGCGCTCTCTTTGCTTGCCCTGGGCCAATCGTTCGCTTCCGCCGCCAACCCCTCGACCAAGGCCGGGGTGAAGAAGGCGAAGTGGGGGAGCAACGTCACCGTCAGCTATGCCCCGGGCAAGGTCCGACTCCGCTCGAACGGGATTCCCAATCACCCCCGGTCCGCTTACTACGCCGTCCCGAACGCAGGCGTGGTCGTGCCCACGGCCGAGACGGCCCGGGCCGTTCCCGACCCGACCCGGGCGACCACTCTCGACTTCCAGCTGCCGCTCAGGCCGAAGCGGGCCTCCCGGGTTACCGAAGCTCCGCTCGGATCGATCGGGAGGATGATCTCTGGCGCCGTCCTCTACAACCCTTACGAGGGCGACGGCACGACCGTTGCCATGTCCAACAACTTTTCCCTGGTCGCACCCGACGGCTCATCGGCGCCCTTCGTCGACGACTGCTCGGGCCACCCGGGTGGCGGCTCCTACCACTACCACGCCCTCCCGGTCTGCGCCGTGGCCAAGATGGACACGGGCAGCGGACCGTCCCGGATGATCGGCGTCGCCTTCGACGGCTACCCGATCTACGGTCCCAGGGATCTGAAGGGGAAGAAGATCCCGGTCCGGAAGCTCGATCGCTGTAACGGGATCTTCAGCAAGACCCTCGAGTTCCCGAAGGGGATCTACCACTACGTCCTGCCGGGGACTTTCGACCAGACCTCCTCGATCCGCTGTTTCCGGGGCGAGGTCGATCCCGACCTGGTCACGGAGATGCCGGCGATGGGTCCGGGCCAGGGGATGCCCCCAGGCGGTCCTCCTCCGGGGGCACCCCTTCAGGGGACCGCCCGGACCGGAGCCCCCGCGCTTGCCTCGAGCTTGGTCTGCGACCTGACCGGTCCCGACGCTCGGATCGCCTCCCCGGCCGACGCCTGAGCCGCGCCGCCTGGCACGCGGGCTCGGTGGGGCATTGAAGTCTCCCGCCTCCGACTCGCGGGTGGACTATGAGCTCGGGGCCTCGCCTGCCGGTACCAGGGCAGCGACCTTGCGGACCCGCCGGCGGGGCGACTTGGGGCGGTCGCAGAAGAAGACCTCTGGCCGATCGAGTGCCTTGGTCCACTCGATTACGACCAGCGGTACCGTCCCGTCCGGGAGCTCCTGGTCGGAATCGAAGACCTCGAACTCCTGGCCCTTCTCGACCCTCGCATCGATCTCGTCGAACCCGACATCCGTTTCGATCAACCGGCTGGCGTTCGCAACCACCTCTGGTGACCCCCCCTTGCCCGGGACCCGGTAGACCTGGTCGGGCTCGAGCACCTGGCTGAGGTCCAGGGCCAACAGCTGGTTGGCGATGTCGCTGTTGCTGGCGACGGCGATCACCGAGACCCCCCCCAGTCCGATCACCCGGTCGGGATCGCGGGGGTTGATCGGTTCGGTCGAGACCCCCAGGCCGGCATCCTCGACCCGCTTTGCCTCCTCGGGGTCGACCGTCCAGTACCTGACCGGGGTGCCGGCCGCCTTGAGGGCCTTGCCGAGGGAGATCGCCCAATCGGGAGTACCGATCACCAGCATCGAGGGGTCGCTCTCACCGAGCATGCCGAGGCGCTTCGCTACGAACGGACTGAGGATCGAGGAGAGCAGCACCGTCCCGGCGATCACCAGGAAGACGATCGGGACGATCTCTTCCGCCCCCTTCACCTTCGCCTCGGTCAGGGCAAGGCCGAAGACCGGGGCAGTCGCCGCGGCAACGATCCCTCTCGCCGACATGGTCATCATCAGCAGCCGCTCCTTCCAGGAGATCGGCAGCCCGATCGTGGTCAGTACCGCAAGCGGCCGGACCAGGAAGGCGAGGAAGAAGATGAAGGCGATACCGGGCAGGCCCAGGTCGAAGACGTCGCCGATCTCGATGTTCGCCGCGAGGAGGACGAACAGGATTCCCAGCAGGATCGGGATCAGGGTCTCCTTGAACTCATCTATGTAAGTGACGTTGACCCGTTTCTGGTTGGCCAGCACTACGCCCATCACCAAAGCGGCGGCCAGCCCGGCATCCTGGAAGATCGAGTCGGCGGCGATAAAGGTGGCGACGACCATCATCAGGGTCGCCGCGACCTTGTCCCGGCTGGAGAGCCTGTGCGTCCCGAGGATCGGCATCAGTAGGCCGGCGAAGATCACCCCCGAGGCGATCCCAACGATCACCGAGAGGAAGAACTGCTCGATGCTGAAGGCCGAGAGGCCGTCGTTTGCCGTAAGCGCGCCGAATACCACCACGGCGACCAGCGCCCCGATCGGGTCCATGATCACCCCCTCCCACTTGAGCGTCGCCCGGACCCGCTTTGGGGGGCGAACGAAGGCGAGGAGCGGCAGGACGACGGTCGGACCGGAGACGATCAGGATCGCCCCGACCAGGATCCCGATCGGCACCGGCAGGTCGAGCAGCAGGATCGAGCCGATGGCGCCGAGCGACCAGGTGACCAGCACCCCTAGCGTGACCAGCCTGAGCACGGCCGGGCGATCCTCCTCGGGGAGCTGGCTGAACCTCAGTCCGAGCGCGCCCTCGAAAAGGATCAGGGCGACGACGATCTGGACGAAGGGGGAGAGCGAGTTCCCGAGCAGTTCGTTCGGCTCGACCACCCCCGCGACCGAGATCCCCGCGATCACCCCGATCACCAGGAGCGGGACGATCACCGGCATCCCGACCCAACCACCGGAGATCCGGGCGACCACCGAGAGGATGATCACCAGCGACAGTCCGACGAGAAGTGCTTCCGAGCTCACCGGCGTACCGGTCTCACCGGCGTACCGGTCTCCCCTCACCCATCGAGATCCCCCGCCGACCCTTCGCCTACACCCTTCAGGGCACCGGCCATCGCGTGATACCCGCCGTCCACGTGGAGGATCTCCCCCGTTATCGCCCGGGAGAGGTCCGAGAGCATGAAGCCGACCGCATCGGCCACCGGCTCCGGATCGTCCGGATCCCACTCCATCGGCGAACGCATCTCCCAGTTGTCGAGCAGCGCACCGAAGTCCGGGATCCCGCCAGCGGCCCGGGTGTTGAGCGGTCCGGCCGCGACCAGGTTGGAGCGGATCCCGAACGGACCCAGGTCGCGGGCCAGGTACCGGTTGATCGACTCGAGGGCGGACTTCATCACTCCCATCCAGTTATAGACCGGCCAGGCCCCGGTCGAGTCGAAGTCGAGTCCGACCAGTGACCCACCCTCCGGCGAGGCATGCTCCTTGAGCAGCCTGCCGAGCGAGGCGAACGAGAAGGCACTCGTCCTGAAGGAGAGGTCGAGCCTCTCGGGCTGGACCTCGAGGAAGTCACCGGCCAGTGCATCCTGGGGGGCGAAGGCGACTCCGTGGAGGACCCCGTCGAGTCGGCCCCACTCCTCACCGACCTTCCTCGAGAGCGCCTCCAGATGGTCGGGGTCGGTCACGTCCAGCTCGACCACTTCGACCTTCTCGGGGAGCTTCGCCGCCGCTTCCTCGGTCAGCTCCCGATCCCGCGGGAAGGCGGTGACCATGATCTCCGCTCCCGAGATGATCGCCTTCTTCGCAGCGACGAATGCGATGCTGTCGCCGTTGACGATCCCGGTGAAGATGACTTTCTTGCCGTTCAGCACTGCGGATCCCTCTCGGTTATCCCCCAAGACCGACTTGAGGAGAAGGTTATTCCTGTTCGGGCCGTTATCTCGTTAAGGGCCTCGACCGGTCGTCCCTTACCCCGGTTCAACCGCCTGGACGCTCCCGTTCGGTAGAAGAGGGCGATCGTACCAGCGGCAGTTGGCCCTGGCTCCTCCTTCGCAACCCCCTCCTGGTTGGAGGGCGCCTCTCACGGAGTCGGTTACGTGGAGGTGTCCATGACCTCCGCCTCGCCTGACGGAAGGTTCCATGGGCGCGGCTGTATTCGAACCAGCGACCGGGCCTGGCTAGCTCGCCAGGATCAGCAAGGCATTCGCGATCGCCAGCAACCCGAGTGCGGCCGCAGGGAGCCAGCCTCGTATCGACTCTGCCCGGCGTTGAAGGAAGCCCGGCGCGATCCTGAACGGGTCACCGGCCCGGAGGTGGAGGGCGACCGCGCCGACCATCAGGAGGGCGAGGCCGATCGAAGCGACGGCGGCCAGTTCCGGAATGGCAATGACCCCGATGATCAATCCAATCGCAGCGAGGATTTCCAGCACACCGACCAGCCGATAAGTGCCGGGAGTGATCCCCAGGTGGCCGGGACAGACCCGAGCGAGTTCGCTGCCGCTGAACTTGTTCTGGCCGGCTTGGGCGAAGACCAGTGCAAGCAGGACCGAGACGACGATTGCGATCACCGACATGACG
>JBJTBP010000105.1:0-2133 GCA_046091385.1 Solirubrobacterales bacterium
GATTGGTGGTGCTCGTACCGGGGGGCACCTTCGAGGGCGTCTCCGCGTCGGAGGTCATCTCCGAGCTCGCTCCCCTGATCGGTGGCGGAGGCGGAGGGAGCGACGAGCTCGCCCAGGCCGGTGGGTCGAAGCCGGAGGGCGTCTCCGAGGCCCTGGTCATCGCTCGTGCCCGGCTGGAGTCTTCGTAGTGCGGATCCTCGCCCTCGACTACGGGGCGGCCCGAATCGGGTGCGCGATCTCGGACCGGAGTGGAACGCTCGCCACCCCGATTCCCTCGGTCACCTCGGGTGACCCCGAGACGCTCGCCGCCCTGGCCAACGATCGTGGGGCCGAGCGGATCGTGATCGGCCTTCCGATCTCGCTCGACGGGGCAGAAGGCGGACAGGCCTCCGAGACCCGCCAGTTCGGTGACCGGCTGGCCGAGCTGACCGACGTCCCGATCGAGTATTACGACGAGCGGTTCACGACCCGGATGGCGACCAGGACCCGCCGGGAGAGCGGAGCCTCCTCGGATGAGGACTCGATCGCCGCGGCCCACCTGCTCGAGGCCTACCTCCAGGCAGTGGAAGCGGGCGGTGGCACGGCATGAGTCGGGACCTCTGGTTCGACGACCTCGAGGGGCCGTCCGAGGACGACCCCGAACCCGAACTCCGCCGGGCCCGGATCGCCGAGCGGGCCAGGCAACGGAGGGAAGGGGGGCGACATGGCGGCCCAGGGAGTGGGCGGACCCTCAAGCTGCTGGCGATCGGCGCGGGCTGCGTCGTAGTCCTCGGCTTCCTGCTCGCCCTCTTCCAGCCCTTCGCCGGCGACGGGAAGGGAGAGCCGTTCCGTCTCGAGGTTCCTTCCGGCCTTGGGGTAAGCGAGATCGGGTCACTGCTCTCCGAGAAGGGCATCATCGACAACTCCCTGCTTTTCGAGGCCCGGGTGACTCTGTCGGGCAAGAGGTCGGAGCTCTACTTCGGGGAACACACCTTTCGCGAGGACATGAGTTACTCGGCGGTGATCGACGAGCTCGGCAAGGCCCCGGGCGAGAAGGTGAGGACCGTCGTCGTGCCCGAGGGCCTCAGTCGGGGCGAGATCGCTGGGGTGACCGAGGCCGAGGGAGTGGGCGGCGACTACCTGGATGCCTCGATCAGGGTTGCCGGCTTCGACCCCAATCGGTACGGAGCCCAGGGCCGGGCGAGAAACCTCGAGGGCTTCCTCTTCCCGGCCACTTACGATCTGCCGCTCGCGGTCCGTGCCGAGGGCCTGGTCAGGCGCCAGGTCGACGCCTTCCGCGACAACATCGCCGGGGTCGATTTCTCCTATGCGAAGTCGAAGAACCTCACCATCTACGATGTCCTGATCATCGCCTCGATGATCGAGCGCGAGGTCACGGTGGCCCGCGAGAGGCCGATCGTCGCCGCAGTGATCTACAACCGCCTCGAGCGCGGGGAACCCCTCTACATCGATGCAACGATCCGGTTTGCGACCGACAACTGGGAGACGCCCCTGACCGAGTCCGAACTGGCGATCGACTCGCCCTACAACACCCGCCTGAACGCAGGGCTTCCTCCCGGCCCGATCGGCAGCCCGGGCCTCGCCTCGATCGAGGCGGCGGCCAAGCCTGCGAAGACCGATGTCTGGCTCTACGTGGTCAAGCCCGGTACCTGTGGGGAGCACGACTTCTCGACCAGCCTCGCCGACCACAACCGCAAGGTGGCCCGCTACCAGGCAGCCCAGGCCGAGGCCGGTGGCTCCCCGACCGACTGTGGCTGAGGAGACTCCGGCGGTGGAGGGACAGAAGAAGCTCGCGGTGGTCGGGCACCCGATCGCCCACTCGCGCTCGCCGGCGATGCAGGGTGCGGCCCTCGCCGATCTGGGGCTCGCCGGGGAGTGGGAATACATGGCGATCGACATCGAACCGGATCAGTTCGAGTCCGGCATCCAGAAACTGGTCGGCTCCGGTTTCGTCGGGGTGAACGTCACGGTCCCCCACAAAGAGTCTGCACTCCGCCTGAGCGGTACGGCGTCCACAATCGCCACCGAGATCGGAGCGGCGAATGCTCTCACCTTCGGACCGGACGGGGTCCAGGCCGAGAACTTCGACGGTCCGGCCCTGGCCGAGTTCCTGCCAGATGACCTCGGGGGCGG
>JBJTBP010000106.1:0-21526 GCA_046091385.1 Solirubrobacterales bacterium
GCCTTGACGATCGCCAGCCCCAGGCCCGACCCACCCGTCTCGCTCGACCTCGCCTCGTCCAGCCGGGCGAACCGGTCGAAGACCCTCTCCCGTTCGGCCGGGGGTATTCCCGGACCGTCGTCATCGACGTAGATCTCCACCCCGTTCCCCGAAACCCGGGCACCGAGTCGTACCCGGCAGTCCGGTCCACCGTGCCGAAGCGCGTTGTCGACCAGATTGGAGACGGCCCGGGACAGGGCGACGGGGTCGAACTCGACCTCCCGGTCGGTCACCTCCCCGATCCCGATCCTCTCGCGCTCGGACTCGACCCGACCCTCCCGTTCGCCCTCGAGGATCGGCCCAACGGCCAGCTTCTCGGTAGTCGCCCTCTCCTCGGAGTCCGACCGCGCCAGCAGCAGCAGGTCATCGACCAGCCGTTCCATCCGGCCGACCGCCACGCCCACCGCCCGGGAGACGGCCTCGACCTCCGCTGGGTCTGGGTCCGGGTTCCTCGCCAACACCTCGATCTGTCCCCGGACGATGGTCAGTGGGGTCCGCAGGTCATGGGATGCGTCGGCGACGAAGGCTTTCTGACGCTCGAATGCATCCTCGAGCCGGTCGAGCATCCCGTTGAAGGAAATCGAGAGCTTCCTTACCTCGTCGCTTCCTGCTTCCTCCAACGGCATCCGGACCGACAGGTCATCACCGGCGACCTCACCCGAGAGTGAAGTCAGTCTCCTGAGTGGTCTGGTGACCCGAGCGGCGAGGAACCAGGCCAACACCGCGGAAACGAGCAGCGCGAGCAATCCAAGGCGCAGGAAGGTTCCGCTGAGGTCCTCCAGTGTCTCCTCGGTCGGATCGAGCGACTTTCCGACCCGGATCGTCAAACCCACGGCTCCTGTGGCGGGCACCGACCTGGTCAGGACCAGGGTCCGGCCGAGGTCCTCGAGCTTCTGCTCGGAGTAGCCCTCGGGGGCCGTGATGAAGGCCCGAGTCTCCTCTAACTCCTCCATCTCCTCCTCCCGTCCCTCGTCCTCTGAGTCCTCATCCCCCGGACCCTCTCCACCGGATCCCGGGGTCCCCTCGGGCGGGGGCACCAGGATCTCGGGCTGGCTGGTTGCGAGAAGCGACCCGTCCCTCGAGATCGCAACCACGACCGACTCGGCGCCAACCGGCTGGGCGGCAGCGATCCGCACGGCCCTCCGTCCATAATCTCCGCCTCCGCCCGGCCCACCGGCCAACAGCTGCCGTTCGACCTGGTCGGCCTGGAGGGCGAGATCCTCCTCGACCGAGTTCCGGAGCTCCGACTCGGTCACCTTGAACACGGCGAAGAAAGCGACCCCAAGGGTCACTGCGACGATCAGGACGATCGCGAGCGCGAGCTTGGCCCTCAGTCCACCCGGCACGGCGGCTCCCATCAACCCTCCCGGAGGCGGTAGCCGACCGACCTCAGGGTCTCGATCGGGTCGGGCAGGTCATCGACGTTCAGCTTCCGCCGGAGGTACTGGATGTAGACGCCGACGACATTGGTGCCCGGGTCGTAGTCATATCCCCACACCCCGCTCAGCAACTGTTCTCTCGAGAGGACTTGACCGGGGTGGCGCATCATGTAGGCAAGCAGGTCGAACTCCCTGGCCGAGAGGTTGACCTCCCGTCCGCCACGGGTCACCGTCCGCTTGAGCAGGTCCAGCTCGATATCCCCCACCGTGAGGGTGGTCGCCTCCCCCTGATCGGGACGACGAAGGTGCGCCCGCACCCTGGCGGCCAGCTCTTCGAAAGCGAACGGCTTGGGGATGTAGTCGGTTGCCCCGGCATCCAGTCCCTCGACCCGGTCCTCGACCGCCGTCCGCGCGGTCAGGAGGATCACCGGGGTGGAGCCGTCCACCTTGCGGAAGGACCTCAGGATCTCGATCCCCGACATTCCCGGGAGCATCAAGTCGAGGATCAGCAGGTCGAACTTGCCGGATCGAGCCTCGATCAGCCCGTCGGGTCCCTCAGAGGCAACCGTGACCGAATAGCCCTCGGATTCAAGTCCCCTCTCGAGGAAATCGGCGATCGCCGCCTCATCTTCGACCACCAGGATCCGCACCCCTTTGATGCTAGATGCCCCTTCGGGGCACGAAAGCCGAATAAGAGGATTCTCACGCTCCCCTTACAGGACCCAGAGCTCCACCTCGCAAGATGTCGTCATGGAATCGAACCAGCTGGACAAGAAAGCCCTTGCCAAGGCGAAGCTCGAGGCGAGGAAGCACCGGATCTCCAACCTCCGGAAGCGCATCGCAATCTTCTCGGCATCCCTAGCCCTTCTGTTCAGCGGACTCGTCGTCGGGCTGAACGGTGTACCGCTGCTCTTTGGCGGCAGGGACCAGCCGACAACCGAGGTCGTCCAGGCCGAGGGCACCGACCAGCAGATTGGGGCTTCGATCATCACGCTCGCCTCGAACCTGATCCTCGACGACGAAAGCGACGAGGAGGACGAGGGCGGTTTCTTCTCTACCGGCAACTCACGGTCCAGCAGCTCGAGCAGCAGCCCGAGCGTGACCACCTCCCAGTCCTGAGCCATGGAGGACTTCGGAACACAGATCTTCTGGATGCTCGGGCGCGGCACCGGCGTCGCCGCGATCGTGCTCGCCGGCCTCTCGGTCACCTTCGGCCTCCTGGCCGGTCGGGACCGCCCGCTCAGGCTGAAGGCCCTGACCGAGAAGAAGGAGTTCCACGAGGCCCTCTCGATGGCGACGATCGTCGCGATCATCGCCCACGGGCTCTTTCTCTTCCTCGACCCATGGCTGAGCGCGGGCGTCTCCGGAATCCTCGTCCCGTTCACCATGGATTACCGGCCCTTCTTCTCGGGGCTCGGAATCATCGCCGCCTACGGCATGGTCCTGCTCGGACTCTCCTACTACGCGAGGAAGTGGATCGGCGCCTCGAGGTGGCGGATCGCTCACCGGTTCGTAGCGCTCTTCTGGATCCTCGGCCTGGTCCACACCTTCGGCGCCGGAACGGACGCCGGCGAGCTCTGGCTGCAGATCCCGGTCGCCCTCACCTCGATCCCGGCCCTGTTCCTGCTGGTCGCAACCATGGCCAAGCGGCGATCGAAGGGCAAGGGCAAGCCGGCCGTAGCCCATGCGACGCGTAACTCCGCCCGGACGCGCCCCGCACGGGCGGGGCTGATGACCGAGGCCGAGGCTGCCCAGCCGGCCACCGAGCCAGTCCGGGAAACGGTCGCTACCGGCTAGATCGGCCCCTACTGGGGGGCCATCCGGAGGGCGCCGTCAAGGCGGATCACCTCTCCGTTCATCATCGGGTTCTCGGTTACGTGTCGGGCCAGGGCCGCATACTCGGCCGGAATCCCGAGCCGGTTCGGGAACGGAACGGTGTCACCCAGCGCCTTCCGGGCGTCCTCTGGGAGGAGGGCGAGCAGCGGGGTGTCGAACAGGCCCGGGGCGATCGTCACCACCCGGATGCCGTAACGGGCAAGGTCGCGAGCGGCTGGCAGGGTCAGCCCCACCACACCGCCCTTCGAGGCGGCGTAGGCGGTCTGGCCGATCTGCCCGTCGTAGGCCGCGATTGACGCCGTGTTGATGCAGACGCCTCGCTGGGAGTGGTCATCGGGCTGGTTGCCGATCATGTTCGCCGCAGCCAGACGGAGCACGTTGATCGTCCCCATCAGATTGATGTTGATCGCCCACTCATAGCCTTCGAGCGGGGCGGCACCATGCTTCTCGGAGGCGATCCGACCTGCCGCCCCGACCCCGGCGCAGTTGACGCAGATCCGGAGGCCGCCCTCCGCCTCGGCCGCCTTGGCGATCGCAGCCTCGACCTGCTCGGAGTCGGTCACGTCGCACTGGACGAACCCGGTGCCCAGTTCGGCCGCCAGCTGTTCGCCCTTCTCGGCGTTCAGATCGGCGATCGTCACCTTGTGACCTGCTCCCGCCAACTCGCGGACGGTCGCCTCGCCGAGTCCGGAAGCTCCTCCGAAAACGATCGCTGACTCTGAGCTCATTGGCAATTCTCCTTTACGATTGGCCCTCATGGACCGGCAGATATTCGAAGCCGAACACGAGGATTTCCGGGAGTCCGTCCAACGGTTCGTTGCCGAGGAGGTCTCCCCCCACTTCGAACAGTGGGAAGACGACGGCATCATGCCACGGGAGGTCTTCCAGAAGGCGGGTGCCAAGGACATGCTGGCGATGGCGGCCCCTGAGGAGTTCGGCGGCCTCGGACTCGACGACTACCGGTTCAACCAGGTGATCGTCGAGGAGGGCTCCTACGCCGGGGTGACCGGCTGCCTGCTCGGTCTCTCGCTCCACAACGACATCTGCCTCCCCTACTTCCTCGAGTACACGACCGACGAACAGAAGGAGCGGTGGCTGCCGGGAATCGTCGATGGATCGCTGATCACCGCCCTCGCGATGACCGAGCCCGGGATCGGCTCCGACCTCGGCTCGCTCGGGACGAAGGCGATCCGCGACAACGGCCACTACGTGGTCGACGGCTCGAAGACCTTCATCACCAACGGGATCAACGCCGACCTGATCATCACCGCGGTCAAGACCGACCCGAAGGAAGCCCACAAGGGGATCTCCCTGGTCGTGATCGAACGGGGCATGGACGGCTTCGAGCGTGGCCGGAACCTGGACAAGGTCGGGATGCACTCCCAGGACACCGCCGAGCTCTTCTTCAACGAGGTCCCGGTCCCGGCCGAGAACCTGCTCGGCGACGAGGGACAGGGGTTCTCCTACCTGATCTCCAACCTGGCCCAGGAGCGCCTCTCGATCGCGGTGGGTGCGGTAGCCGCAGCCAAGGCCGCACTCGACTGGACTCTCGAGTACGTCAAGGAGCGGACCGCCTTCGGCAAGCCGGTCGGCTCGTTCCAGAACACCCGGTTCCGACTGGCCGAGATCAAGACCGAGGTCGAGATCGCACAGATCTATATCGATCGCTGCGTGATGGCCCTGAACGAAGGCGAGCTCTCGGCCGAGGACGCGGCAGCCGCCAAGTGGTGGACGACCGATATGGCCGGACGGGTGATCGACGAGTGCGTCCAACTCCATGGCGGCTACGGCTACATGATGGAGTACCCGATCGCCCGCGCCTGGGCGGACCACCGGGTCACCCGGATCTACGGCGGCACGAACGAGATCATGAAAGAGATCGTCGGCCGCTCGATGGGCCTCTAGGCCCCGGCCTCAGCTCTGAAGCCGCCGCCTACTGGGCGGTCATCTTCGCCCGGTGGACGGGCTGCTCGTCCTTGCGAGCCTTGCGGTACTCGCGGTTCAGCATCCCGATCACGTCGAGCGAGATCTCCTGCGGACAGACCCTCGAGCACTCGCCGTAGTTGGTGCAGCCACCGAACCCCTCGGCGTCCATCTGCTCGACCATCCCGATCACCCGGGTGGTCCGCTCGGGCTGGCCCTGGGGCAGGAGGTTCAGGTGCTTGACCTTGGCCCCGGTGAAGAGCATCGCCGAGCCGTTCGGGCAGGCCGCCACGCAGGCGCCACACCCGATGCAGATCGCTGCGTCGAAGGCCTCCTTCTGTGTCTCGGGAGAGATCGGCATCGAGTTCGGGTCCGGCTGGGGACCGGTCTTGGTCGAGATGTAGCCGCCGGCCTGGATCACCCGATCGAGCGCCGAGCGGTCGGTGATCAGGTCGCGCATCACCGGGAAGGCGGTGTTTCGGTACGGCTCGACCTTGATCGTTGCCCCGTCGGTGAACTCCCTCATATATATCTGGCAGGCGGTCACCTGACGGGGTCCCTGGGGGTAGCCGTCGATCACCAGCGAGCAGGTACCGCAGATCCCCTCGCGACAGTCGCTGTCGAAGGCGACCATCCTCTGCTTTTCCCGCCCGAGCTGGGCGTTCAGCTGGTCGAGCATCTCGAGGAACGAGGACTCGGGGTCGATCCCGTCGACCGTGAAGGACTCGAAGTGGCCGTTCGACTCCCGGTCGAACTGCCTCCATATCTCAAGGTTGAACCTCACTTGTAGCTCCTGGTCGCCAGCTCGACGTTTTCGAACTCGAGTGTTTCATCGTACGGGACCGGTTCCCCATCCTCGCCACCCCAGCCCCAGGCCGTGACAGAGGCGAAGTCCTCATCGTCCCGGAGTGCCTCGCCGTCCTCGGTCTGGTGCTCCTCACGGAAGTGGCCCCCGCAGGACTCCTCCCTCCTCAGGGCGTCGAAGCACATCAGCTCGCCCAGCTCGAGGAAGTCGGAAACCCGGTTGGCGTACTCGAGGCTCTGGTTCAGCTCCTCGATCCCCGGGTCGACCCGGACGTTCTCCCAGAAGTCGGCCTTGATCCGGCGGATCTCGGCGATCGCCTCCTTCAGGCCCTCGGCATCGCGGGACATCCCGCACTTGTCGAGCATGACCATGCCCATCTCGCGGTGGAACTCCTGGGGCACGATCGTGCCGTCGACGTCGACCAGTGCCTGGAGGCGCTCCTCGACCTCGTCCTGGACCCTGCCGAACTCGGCGTCCTCGGTCGAGACTTCCCCGTGCTCGATCGTCATGTAGTCGGTGACCGTGTGGGGAACGATGAAGTAGCCATCGGCAAGGGCCTGCATCAGGGCGCTCGCCCCGAGCCGGTTGGCCCCGTGGTCGGAGAAGTTCGCCTCGCCGATCGCGAACAGCCCCTCGATCGTGGTCTGGAGTTCGTAATCGACCCAGAGGCCACCCATCGCGTAGTGGGGGGCCGGGTAAATCATCATCGGGGTCTCGTAGGGATTGTCCCCGGTGATTCTCGCGTACATGTCGAACAGGTTTCCGTACTTGCCCTCGATCGCATCCCGGCCCTGTTCGGCGATCGCCTCGCGGAAGTCGAGGTAGACCCCGCGGCCGGTGCCGCCGACCCCGAGGCCGTCATCGCAAACGTGCTTGGCCGCCCGGGAGGCGATGTCGCGCGGGGCGAGGTTGCCGAAGGCCGGGTAGCGCTCCTCGAGGAAGTAAAACCGCTCTGCATCGGGGATCTCGGCCGGTGGTCGTTCCTCGTTCGGCTTTCTGGGAACCCAGATCCGGCCGTCGTTCCGAAGCGACTCGCTCATCAGGGTGAGCTTCGACTGGTAGTCGCCGCTCTGGGGGATGCAGGTCGGGTGGATCTGGGTGAAGCAGGGGTTGGCGAAAAGCGCGCCCCGGCGGTGGGCCCGCCAGGTGGCGGTCACGTTTGAGCCCATCGCGTTGGTCGATAGGTAATAGACGTTGGTGTAGCCGCCGGTGGCGAGGATCACCGCGTCGGCTGCGAACCGCTCGATCTCCCCGGTCTCGAGGTCGCGGACGATGATCCCCCGGGCCCGTCCGTCGACCTTGACCAGGTCGAGCATCTCGTGCTTGGAGAAGACCTCGACGTTGCCGGCCCTGACCTGCCACTCGAGCGCGCTGTAGGCACCGAGCAGGAGCTGCTGGCCGGTCTGGCCCCGGGCGTAGAAGGTCCGCTGGACCAGCACCCCTCCAAAGGACCGGGTCGCCAGCGACCCGCCGTACTCCCGGTTGAAGGGCACCCCTTGGGCGACCGCCTGGTCGATGATGTTGGCCGAGAGCTCAGCCAGCCGCCAGACGTTCGCCTCCCGCGAGCGGAAGTCGCCGCCCTTGATCGTGTCGTAGAAGAGCCTCTGGATCGAGTCGCCCTCGTTCGCGTAGTCCTTGGCCGCGTTGATCCCACCCTGGGCCGCGATCGAGTGGGCCCTGCGGGGTGTGTCCTGGAAGCAGAAGCTCTTCACCTTGTAGCCCTGCTCGGCCAGGGTCGCGGCGGCGCTCGCACCGGCCAGGCCGGTCCCGACCACGATCACGCTCCGGCCCGGCCTGTTCCGCGGGCCGACCAGGTGGTGGGCATCGAGCCAGGTCCGCCACTTCTGGGAGAGCGGCCCATCGGGGATCCGGGCGTCTGGCAGTCCGTTCCCGTTCGTCGATCCGTTCATCTCGCTCACTGTCCTCCGCCCCCTGCCAGTACCGCAGCCGTCGGCTCGTTGTCGATCGGGACACCGAGCGCCCCGGTGAAGAAGAGGATAGGCACCGCGGCGAAGCCGGCAACGATGACCACGGTAAGCAGGCTGGCCCCGGCCTTGATCTGCCCGTTTCGCTCGGGCGAGTCGACCCCGAGGGTCTGGAAGACGCTCCAGATCGCGTGCCGGAGGTGGGTCCCGACCAGGAACACGGCCGCCAGGTAGAAGAGCACGACGTACCACTCCTGGAAGGCCCAGTAGAGGTTCGCGTAGATCGCTCCCTCGACCAGCGGCGTCACGTCGATCGTCAGGGTTGAGAACTGGAGGATGTGGACCACCAGGAAGACGAGGATCGCAACCCCGCTGACCATCATCAGGCGTGACTCCCAGGAGCGGCCGATCCTCCGGGCCGGGTACTCGGGCGGCCGGGCCTTCCGGTTGCGGGCCCTCAGCTGGATCACCCCAACCAGGTGGACGACCAGGGCCGCCAGGAGGATCGCCCGGACAACCCAGAGCGTCCCCTCGTACGGGACGAGTGGCTCACCGAAGTTCCTCAGCCAGCTCGCGTACTCGTCGATGTGGGGCTCGACCGTCCCAGGTCCAGCCAGCGACCAGAGGTTCCCGGCCATGTGGAGGACGAGGTAGGCGACGAGGATCGTCCCGCCGACCGCGACGAAGACCTTCTTGCCGATCGTCGAGTCCCAGAACTCCCTCATCGCGGCCTACCCCTTTCCTCGGCCATTGCCGCTCGAGGGGGGTCGAAGGTGGAACAGATGCCGTACACGACTGCTCACGGCCTCTGATTCTAAGGGCCGGAGGAGGCAGACGATTCGTGCCTCAAACGTCCCTGCCCCGGGGCGTGCCCGAAGGGCTAACGCGCGGTAACCCGGTCCAGCTCGACCGCGACCGGCTCGTCCGCGCCCTTGACCACCACGTAGACCATCGGTGGACCGCCGAAGAAGGTCGAGGATTCCCCCTCACCGACGAAGATCGCCGGGATCTGGGTCCCGTCCTCACCGTGGATCACGACCTCCTCACCCTTCTTGAACCCCTCGAACGGGGGTGGCTCGTTCGCCTCCGGGTCGGGGTCGACCTGCTTCTTCTCGTAGGACTTGTTTCCGAGCCTTGCCTTGCGGTGCTTGGTCATGGGGGCAGCCTACGCCCTTTGCCGTGCTTGGGCTGTCGACCGGTGGAATGCCGGCCCCACCAGGTCGTATGCTCTTCGCCATGGGTCTCGTCCAGAGGTTCCCCAGCTCACCCAGGGATAGTCATGGCGCAGATCGAGCCGCTCCATCCGCCCCGGCCAAGCGGCGTCTTTTGGCGGTGGGGCTAGCGGCGGCGGCGCTGCTCATCTCGGGCTGCGAGTTCTCCTGCTCCCTGGGGAACTCGATCTCATCCGACGAGCTGGAACGCCAGGTAAAGGACTCCTACGAGAAGGAGATCGGGCTTAACCTGACCTCGATCACCTGCGACGAGGCCAAGCCGGACAAGGGCTCCCCGATCTCCTGCGAGGCGACCAACGCTCCTGGGGTGAACCTCTGGATCGAGGGAACGGTGACCTCCTATGACGCCGGGACCCAGGTGGCCGACTTCGACTGGGAGGTGGTCAGGGCCGAGTCGCCGGGTCAGATCTACGCCAACGCGGCGGTCGTGACGGTCGAGCAGGAGTGGGGCATCCCGGTGGACCGGATCGAGTGCCCCGACCGGATCCGGGTCGAGGTCGGTGAGAAGGTCGAGTGCACAGCGGTCGAGCCGAACGGGGTGCGAACTTCACTGATCCTCACCTTGACCGACGACGAGGGCGGCTTCGACATCGAGGTCAAGGGACCGGTGGGCAAGGCGAGCTAGTCCCCCGTCACGATCGGCCGGAGGCGGCTCGAACAACGGCCGGACCGAAAACCTGTAAAACTCAATCAAGTATTGGGTATTTGGGGACACGCCCGGAATGGCGCCGGCCTCCCAGCCCTTTGATCAAGCTTGAATCCGCCGGACCCGGAAACGGTGAAAGACTGTCCGGCCCACACCCAAGGAGACCGAAAGAGACGATGAGCGAGGCAGGAAACGAGAAGGAGCTGGGACCGGAGACCAAGGCGCTCCACGCAGGCCAGGAGCCCGACCCGGAGACCAAGGCGCGGGCCGTGCCGATCTACCAGACGGTCGCCTACGAGTTCAACGACGCCCAGCACGCCCAGGACCTGTTCGCTCTCGCCGAGCCGGGAAACATCTACTCCCGGATCATGAACCCGACCTGGAACGTCCTCGAGGAGCGGATCACCGCCCTCGACGGTGGAGTTGGGGCACTCGCTGTCGCATCGGGCCAGGCTGCAGTCACCTACGCGGTCTTGAACGTCTGCCGCTCGGGTGACAACATCGTCGCGCTCTCGAAGCTCTACGGCGGTACCTACAACCTGTTCGCCCACACCATGCCCCAGTACGGGATCGAGGTCCGGTTCGTCGACCCCGACAAGCCGGAAGACCTGCCGAACCACGTCGACGAGAAGACCCGCCTGGTCTTCGCCGAGACGATCGGCAACCCGAGGCTGAATGTGGTCGACATCCCGGCCTGGGCCGACGCCGCCCACGCCGAGGGCCTCCCCCTGATCGTCGACAACACCGTCGCAACCCCGGTCCTGAGCCGGGTGCTCGACCTGGGCGCCGACATCGTCGTCCACTCGGCGACCAAGTTCATCGGTGGCCACGGCACCTCACTGGGTGGCCTGATCGTCGACTCGGGCAACTTCGACTGGGCGGCCAATGCCGAGCGGTTCCCGGGCCTTACCCAGCCCGACCCCTCCTACCACGGGGTGGTCTGGACCGACGCCCTTGGGCCTGCGGCCTATGTGGGCAGGGCGAGGACCGTGCTGCTCAGGAATACCGGCGCGGCGCTCTCGCCGTTCAATGCATTCCTGCTGCTCCAGGGAATCGAGACCCTGCCCCTCCGGATGGAGCGCCATAGCGAGAACGCCCTCGCCGTGGCCGAGCACCTGAAGGACCACGAGGGCGTCACCTGGGTCGAGTACCCGGGACTGCCCGACTCCGAGTACGCCGAGGTCGCAAGCCGCGTCCTGACCGGTGGCTCCGGGGCGCTGGTCGCCTTCGGGATCGAGGGAGGCCGTGAGGCGGGCCGGAAGTTCATCGATTCGCTCGAACTGTTCTCCCACCTGGCCAACATCGGTGACGCGAAGTCTCTGGCGATCCACCCGGCGACCACCACGCACTCCCAGCTGGACGAGGGGGAGCTGGCCGACGCCGGTGTGACCGAGGATATGGTCCGGCTCTCGGTCGGTATCGAGAACATCGACGACATCAAGGCCGACATAGACCAGGCCCTGGCCAAGGCCAGGTAAGAAAGGCGCCTTGCCAGCCGGGGTCGGCCTGGTCGAGACCCGAACCGCGGTCATCGCCGACCCCGACCGTCCCTTCCAGCTGGAGAACGGCGCCACGCTGGAGAAGGTCGAAGTCGCTTACGAAGCCTACGGCGAGCTGAACGAGGGCCGCTCGAACGCGATCTTCATCTGCCACGCGCTCTCCGGCGATGCCCACGCTGCCGGACTCCACCAAGGGGCCGACCGGCCTGGCTGGTGGGACAACATCGTCGGCCCCGGTCGACCGCTCGACACCGACCGCTTCTTCGTCATCTGCGCCAACGTGCTCGGCGGCTGCGGCGGAACGACCGGTCCCTCCTCGGAAGACCCGGCGACCGGCAGGCCGTACGGGCTCCGCTTCCCGCTGGTCCAGGTCCGCGACCTGGTCGAGGTCCACCGGGCGCTCCTCGCCGAGCTCGGGATCGACCACCTGCTGGCCGCCGTGGGTGGCTCGCTCGGCGGCATGCAGGCCCTCCAGTGGGCGATCGATCATCCCGGGGAGCTCGACGGGGCGCTGGTGATCGCCGCCTCGGCCCACCTCTCGGCCCAGAACATCGCCTTCTCCGCCGTCGCCCGGGAGGCAATCATGAGCGACCCCGACTTCGGGCAGGGCGACTACTACGGGACCGGCAGCTCGCCTGATCGCGGCCTCGCGATCGCCCGGATGATCGGCCACATCACCTACCTCTCCGAGGAATCGATGAGGGAGAAGTTCGGCCGCCGGATCCAGGACTCCGATGCGCCCCGCTACGGATTCGACGTCGATTTCGAGGTCGAGAGCTACCTGCGCCACCAGGGCGCCTCGTTCGTCGAGCGCTTCGACGCCAACACCTACCTCTACCTCGGCCGGACGATGGACTACTTCGAGCCCTTCGCCGACCCGACCTACGTCCAGCAGCAGATAGCCGAGGGCGACACCTCCTTCCTGCTCCTCTCCTTCGATTCGGACTGGAGGTTCTCGACCTCCCACTCGCGGCGGGTCACCGACGAGCTCCGCCTGGCCGGGGCGCCGGTCACCTTCCAGGAGGTCGAATCCCGGCACGGGCACGACTCCTTCCTGTTCGAGATCCCCGAATACCACGAGACGGTCGCCGGCTTCCTCGACCGGCTGGCGACCGAGCGGGGCATCGGTTGAGGTACGACCTGGGGATCGTCGCCCGGATGATCGGGCACGGCCAGAACGTGCTCGACTTAGGGTGCGGCGACGGCGAGCTGCTCGAGACGGTGATCCGCGACCAGGGCTGCCGCGGGGTCGGGGTCGAGACCGACCCCGAGGACTTCCACGCCTGCATCGCCCGGGGGGTACCGGTGACCCAGGGCGACCTGGAGACGGAGCTGCCGGCAACCGCGACCGGCGCCTACGACGTTGCGGTCCTCTCGCTCACCCTCCAGGCGGTCCGCCGACCCGACCGGGTCCTCGGTGAGATGGCCCGGGTCGCTCCCCGGATGGTCGTCTCCCTGCCCAACTTCGGCCAGTGGCGACTCAGGGCTTCCCTGGCGCTCAATGGGAAGATGCCGGTCACCCCGCTCCTCCCCTACGAGTGGTACGACACGCCGAACATCCACCTCTGCACCCTGTCGGACTTCGAGTCGCTGATCGGGGAGCTCGGGATCCGAGTGCGGGAGAGGGTCCTGCTCGATGCCGAAGGCAGGCAGCTGGGAGCCGCAGCCCGGCTGGCGCCCAACCTGCTCGCCGAGGGCGCTATCTACTCGCTCGAGAGTCCCTGACCTACGAGCCCGACTTGGATCGGTTGCCGACCGAGACCAGCACCTGCTCGCCAGGGGCCGGCTGGGAGTCGATCGGGACGATCTCCCGGCCGAGCGGCATGATCGCCAGCCGGGCCAGCTTGAAGTTGGCCACCCCGAACGGGATCCCGATGATCGTTATGCAGAGCGCGATTCCGGTGATGATGTGTCCGAGGGCGATCCACCACCCGGCGAGGATGAACCAGATCACGTTGCCGACCAGGCTCGGGGCATCGGCATCGGGCCGCTGGACGACCGTCCTGCCGAACGGCCAGATCGCGTAGCCGGCAAACCGGAAGGCAGCGATTCCGAAGGGGATCGTGATGATCAGGATGCACATCACCAATCCCGCAAAGGCCCAGGCGATCGCCATCCAGATCCCGCAGAGGACGAGCCAGAGGACGTTGAGGATGAAGTTGATCAGTTCCACGTGCGCGGCTCCTTCGGGATCGAGTGAGTGCCGGACCCTAACCGAACAGATGGCGGCCGCCATAGAACCCGGCCGCGGCAGCAGCCAGGCCGAGCAGGACCGAGGCCGCAATGTAAAGGAGGGCCCGTCCGGGCTCGCCGGCATCGAAGTCCACGAGGGCCTGGACGGAGAAGGTCGAGAAGGTGGTGAACCCTCCGAGGAAGCCGACCCCCAGCGCGAGCCTTGCCTGCGGATCGACCCAGGCGAGCGGCATCACGATCAAGAGGCCGAGCAGGAAGGAGCCGACCACATTGATCCCGACCGTGGCCCAGGGCAAGAGGTCCCCATGGAAGAGGTTCGAGATCCCGTAACGAGCCGCCACCCCGGCCGCCCCGGCCACCGTGACCATCACCAGCATCATGCCCGCATCCTGCCGCCGAGAGCGGACACAAGGGGGCGAAGTGGAAGGCCCCGGGTATCCTCCGGGCCAAGACCGGTTCCCGCCGGTGCTAGCCCCGATAGCTCAGCTGGATAGAGCGTCTCCCTCCTAAGGAGAAGGCCCCTGGTTCGAATCCAGGTCGGGGTACTCGACCTAGGGGTGCGTGCTCAGTAGCGGAGCAGGGCGACGATGCCGCCGACGTCAGAAAGAGCTGGGACCTCGTCGACCGAGGCCGAACTGACCCCGGCGTCGGTCCGGATCGCCATCTCGACCGCCGCCTCGCGGAAGGAGGCCTCGCCGGAATCGGTCAATGCCTGACGAGCTCCCTCGGAGAGGTCCCTGCCGTCCACCTCGAGGTAGGGATCGAGCAGGAGGTGCTCGACCCGGCCCTCGACCAGGGCGAGCAGGACTTCGTCCGGTCCCACCGCACCCTTCCCCCCCGCCCGGGAGCGCTCGATCGCATCCGCAGCGATCCCGTCCACCTTTTCCTTCCAGGCTTCCTCGAGGTGGGGTTCGAGATGCTCGGTCGCCTCAGCGGCCGACATGTCGATCAGGTTGGTCTGGACGTTGGCAACGACCATGTCGCGGGTGCCTGCCGGGAGGGCTTCGACGAAGTCGCGGCCCAAGTCGCCGTCCGCCGCGATCACCAAGCGCTTCATGCCTAGGTCGAGGGCACTGTCAGCGATGTTGGCTGCCGCCGCTTTGGCGAACTTCGACCGCCACTCCTCGACCCGCTCACTGTAGGACTCGGCGGTGTGGGCACTCTGTTTGGCCCGGGCTGGGTGCGCCGGTGCCGGGCCCCGGTACTCCTTCCAGTCGCCGAGCTCCAGGTCGAAGACCGAGTACTCGAGGTCCTCGGCGTGACCGTCGGCCCAGTCGAGAAGTCGGATCCGGTCGTGACTCATCAGGACCAGCCCCGTCTGCTCACCGCGGTCGATCACCTCGACCATCGGCCAGACGACCGCCCCGGCGTCGAGCGTGACCAGGTCGTCCCTCACGGGGATCTGGAAAGTGTGGAAGTACTCGAGCGAGCCGTCCTCGCTCAGGAACAGGGCAACGCTTCGGCCGCGCTCATCGGCGCTCGCCCCCTCGAGCCGGGCCTCGGCCGCCTTGACCATCTTGCGGACCTCCTCGGGCCGGACGCCGTTCGAGTCAGCCTCTCCCTCGGCCTGTTTCATGCCGTTCTTCAGCGCGATCTTCCAGCCGGGGGTCTCGCTCGAGTTGGCCGGGTCGCGGGGGTCGGTCCGGGAGAAGACCGAGAGGACCGGGCCGTCGGTCTGGGCGTCGATCAGCTCACGCAGTCGGGAAAAAGTCTCTTCGCTCATGGGGCGATGTAATCAGACCGACTCGGCCGGCCGCCCGTCCGGGGGCTAGGCTTCCGGCTCCTCGTAGAGGCTCTCGGTCGCGAGTTCCTTGCTCCGCTCGGTCCAGACCCTGACCTCGAGGAAGGCGTCATCGCCGTACTTCTTGAGTGCATCGGGTGCGACCAGGGTGAACCGGTCACCGAAGACCGGGTCCTGGTCCACGGTCAGCTCGGCGATCTCGGCCGAGACGGCGTAGGCGCCCTCCATCAAAGTCCGACCCCAGACAAGGGTGATGTCGGCGTGGCGACCGTGTTCGCCGTTCCACTCCCCGATCACCTCGTCGTTTAAGTCCACCTTCCAGTCGGGGTTGTCGAGGGCCGTCACGTCGGTGAAGTCGGCGGTCGGGGTGAAGTCATGTGGGTCGCCGTCCTCGGGCTGGAGGTAGGAGACGTAGCCGAAAAACTCGATCCGGACCGGGTCGGACCCGTCCTCCATGACCGCCTCGCCGTAAGCGGTGGCGGGCGAGTAGGTCCGCCCGGAGAAAATCCGCTCCGGGTACCAGTAGATCTCGGTCGGCATCGCCGTTCCGGGCGGCAGGTCATCGATCGCCGCGCAGGCCTCGACGAACGACTCCGAGAGTTTCGCCGCAAACCTTCCGTCGGGAATCCCGTAGCGACAGGCGTCGGCGATGAACCTGGGGATCGGTTTCGGGTCGAGGGTCACCTGGACGACCCTACGCAATCGCCTCGCGAAGCTCGGCCGCGGCTACCTCGGGTGGGACCACGTTCACGTCGACCCCGGTTGCAAATTCGAACGAGGAAGGGGGTTCGAGCCGGGGGGCGAGGTCGAGGTGCCAGTGGAAGTCCTCGACCCCCCGCGGGGCAGTCTTGACCCAGAGGTTGAGTTGCGGGGTCGCTCCGAAGATCGAGGAGATCGCGCCGAGCGCCCGGTGAAGCATCGGGGCACCGATCTCCTCCCCCTCGAAGGATGGGCTCGGAGTCCGGGGGATGATCCTCATCTCGTATGGCCAGCGCGAAGCCCAGGGGCAGATCAGTGCGACGTCGTCATCGATCGCGACCAGCCGCTCGTCACGGCGGACCTCCTCCCGGAGGACGTCCTCGCGCAGGCTGGCCCCGGCCGTCCGCTCACGGTAGGAGGCGAACCGCTCCCGCTCCCTGGCGACCTGGGCCGGGACGAACGGGGCCGCCCCGATCTGGGCGTGGCTGTGTTCGATCGAGCCACCGGCATCCGGCCCCTGGTTGAGGATCAACTGGACGTACGGGGCATCGGAGTGGGCCCGCATCCGCTCGCGCCAGGACTCGACCACGGCCTCGAGGCGTTCGGGCCCCAGGGCGGTGATCGAAGCGAGGTGCTCGGGCGCGTTGTCGATCACCTCGTGGTGGCCGGTCGCCGCCCGGGAGACGAAGAGGTCGTTACCGGCCGACCGAACCGAGGAGAGCAATGGGTCGTGGTGGCTGGCGAAGGCCGTACCGGAGCCGGCCTCGGCCGCCGAAGCCTCGCCGTCCCCGGGCGGGATGAGGGCCGGGTAGAGGTTCGGGAAGGTCCTCGTGGTCCAGCCCGGTGAGTCGGGCTCCGACCCATCCGGCCGTAGCGCGGCGACTTCCCCGGGGGTCTCGGCCTCGGCTCCCTCGCAGAATGGACAGCCCGCTCCGTCGCCCGGGACCCAGGAACCGTGGCCGAAGTCGTCGGGCTTGAGTGCCCGGTCCGGGGTGACCAGCACCCGGGAGCCGGTCAGCTGGTCGATCCGTATCTCGGGGCTGCCCACCCGGCTCAGGAGGGCGGCCCGGACTGATCGTCCGGAACGTTGGGGCCGCTCGCCTTGAAGGCCTCCAGCAGGTCCATCGGCAGCGGGAAGACCACGGTTGTGTTCTGGTTGCTGCCTATCTCGAGCAGCGTCTGGAGGTAGCGGAGCTGGAGCGAGGCCGGGTTTTCGCTGATGATGTCGGCCGCCTGGGTCAACTTCTCGGCCGCCTGGAATTCGCCCTCGGAATTGATGATCTTGGCCCGCCGCTCACGCTCTGCCTCGGCCTGTCTTGCCATCGCCTTCTGCATATCGGCCGGGATCTCGACGTCCTTGATCTCAACCGTGGTGACCTTGACCCCCCAGGGCTCGGTCTGCTCGTCGATGATCTTCTGGAGTGATTCGTTCAGGCGCTCGCGCTCGGCCAGGATCTCGTCCAGCTCGGCCTTGCCGAGCACCGCCCTGAGCGAGGTCTGGGAAATCTGGGAGGTCGCAAGCAGGTAGTTCTCGACCTCGGTGACGGCCCTGTTCGAGTCGACCACCCTGAAGTAACAGACGGCATTGACCGAGGTCGGCACGTTGTCGCGGGTGTTCACCTCCTGGGGCGGGATGTTCAGGGTGACCGTCCGCAGGTCGATCTTGACCATCCGATCGATGAACGGAATCAGCAGGATCAGACCAGGGCCCTTCTGGTTGATCAGGCGCCCGAGCCGGAAGATCACGCCGCGTTCGTACTCACGCAGGATCTTGATCGCCGAGAACAGCAGGATCAGGGCGAAGATCGCAAGGATGATCACCAGGGCGCCGATCACTTCCATCAGCTCTCCACTCCTTCTGACTCTCCGGCCGGGCCGGAAGTCGCTGAACGCTCGATTCCTTCGGTCACGTCTCCCTCATTGTTACGGACCAGCAGGGTCAGGCCATCGATCGCCACGATTTCCACCTCTTCGCCGACGCCCGCACGCACCTCCTCTCCCTCCAGACGCGCCTTCCAGAGACCCCCATCGACGAACACCTGGCCGACCGGCGAGAGGCTCTCGCGTACCTCGGCCATGGTCCCGATCAAATGTTCCGGCCCCGAGCGGATCGGCTCGGACTTGGCCAGGTTGGCCCGCTCGATCACGAACATGACGAAGCCGCCGACCACCATCGCCCCGATCACGACCACCGGGATCGAGGTCGGCTCGGTCGAGCGGTTGAACATGAATACGCCCGCCGCGACGAGGGAGACCACGCCCAGGACCGAGAGGACCCGGTAGTCGCGAAAGGCAGTTGCTGCGATGAAGAACCCGACCGAGAGGAAGATGAAAGCGATCCCGGCAGTTACCGAACCGACGTCGAGCAGGCCGATCACCCCGAAGACCATCGCGACCACACCGACCAGGGCCGGGATTATCCCGCCGGGGGTGAGGATCTCGATCCCGATCCCGGCGAGGCCGAGGGCGATCAGCAGGAAGACGACTGTCGGATCGGTTACCTCCACGTCAGGAGCCTAACCCTCTCCCTCTGGGCCGGCCGGGGGATGGACCCTGGCCAGGTCCCGTCGGAACTCGTCGGTCGAGCGGTACGGGCCGTACTTGACGAAAGACCTGGCGCCCGAGCGATCGAAGAAGAGGGTCATCGGCAGGCCGGCCGAGGCACCGATCGATTTGGCGATCGCCTCGTCGGGGTCCGAGTAGCTGGGGTAGGGCACCCGGAACTCCTCGAGGAAGGTCCGGGCCGCGTCGGCATCATCCTGGGAGTCGATCCCGAGGAAGGCAACCTCACTGCCCCACTCGGCCGACTCCTCCATCAGCAGGGGGAACTCTTCGCGACATGGTCCGCACCACGAGGCCCAGACGTTGACCACGGCCGGGTACCCCTGAAGTTCGGCCATCCGGGCATCGAAGGCATCAACGCCACCATCCAGGATCTGCCCGCCCTTGCGGTAAAGCGCAGCGAGTGGCGGCGGCGCGTCCGCGAGGGCAGACTCGTAGTCGGGTGGGTCGGGCGCTTCGTAGTAACTCGAACCGGAGTCCGAGCAGGCGGTCCGTGCACCCAGAGCGACCAGGAGGGCCAACAGGAGCGAAAAAACGGCCAAGCGGCCGCTGGCGGGCTTTACTCGATTTCCCATTGGATTCGCCTGATTCCTGTACTATCCCTGTAGTACGCCGGTTGTCGGCGTCCCTCGCGAAGGTTATTGGGAGACGGCCCTTCGCCCATCCCTCTGGCTTTCGGAAGAAACCTTTCTGAATGAGAAGGACCTCCTAAGCGGGTTCAACCCAAAGGCTCACGTGGCCACTGCTCCAACACCGACTGCCTCTGCGGCGGTCCCCACCGATGAACAGATAGAGCGGGCGTCCGAGTTCGCCCGTGAACCCTTCCTGCTCGAAGGCCAGGGGCCCGAGTCACTGACCCCTGGGAGTGCCCGTCGACTCGCCCTCGACGCCGCCCTGGCCGAGATCGATGCTGGAGCGAGCGAGCCTTCGATCGAGTGGCGCCGGAACTTCTCGCTGCTGCTCGGGCTGGAACGGCTGATCTCGGAAGAGCCGCCGACCCTTCGTGACGGCGCCGAACTGAACCCCCACCAGGTCGATGCCCTCTCCGGCACCCTGGCCGAGCTGATCGCCGAGCAGGAGGTGTCTGCCGGGATTCCAGAGGTCGACCTGCCGCCGACCGACGAGCCCGAGGACCTGGTCGAGGAGGAGCTGGAGGAAGACCTCGAAGACCTGGGCGAGGAGGATGAGGAAGGACTCGAGGAAGTGGGCGCGGTCGAACCGGCCGTGGAGGAGGAGGCCGGCGACTGGGTCGAGGAGGCAGCCGAAGAAGAGGAGGTCGTCGTCGAGGCGGCCGAAGACCCGGGAGCCGACAGGAGGTTCTGGTTCGAGCACGCGACCGGAGCCGGCAAGACGGTCGCTGCGGTCGGCTTCATCGATGCGACCCGGACCGGCGGGGTCCTGATCCTGACCCACCGCCGCAACCTGGTCGAGCAGTTCATCGGCGAGATCTCGGACCGCGGTTACAAGGAGAGGCTCCGTCCGCCGCTGCTCGACGGGAAGGACGAGGCCGACGGACCGGTGACCGTCGAGACCTACCAATGGTTCGTCCGTAACGCCGACCGGATCTCTGACGCCTACACCGTGGTGATCTGCGACGAGGCCCACACCGCGCTCGGCGAGAAGACGAGTGCCTGCATCCGGGCATGGCCCGGACCGATCTTCGTCGGGATGACCGCGACCGGTGCGCTGATCGCCCGCCACGTAACCGATCTCTTCCCGACCCAGACCTCCCGCTTCGACCTCGCCCAGGCTGCCAGACGCGGGGTGATCGCCCCGCTTCGCTGCCTGAGGATCCCTCCCGGGCCCGGGGTGAGGACGATCGCCAAGGTCCCCTTGCGAAAGGGCGAGGTGGACCAGGACTTCGACCAGGAAGAGCTGGCCGCCCTGCTCGACCAGTCAACGTTCAACCTGGCGATCGCCGACCTCTACAAGACCCGTTTCCGGAACGCACCGGGCGTCGTCTACACGGCCGGTGTCAAGCACGCCAATAACGTCGCGGCCGCATTCCGGGAGGCCGGGATCAATGCCCGCGCCGTCTCGGGGGAGACGCCCAAGCGCGAGCTGACCGAGACCCTCGCCGCCTTCGAGCGAGGCGAGGTGGACGTGCTCTGCAATGCGATGCTGCTCGCCGAGGGGTGGAACTCACCCCGGGCGACCGTCTGCATGCACCTCGCTCCTACCGCTTCGCGACGGGTCTACCAGCAGCGGGTCGGCCGGGTAACCCGCCGGGCCCCGGACAAGGAGGCTGGGGTCGTGGTCGACTTCGTCCACCCGGCGACCACCCACGACGAGACGATCGTCACCCTCCACAGCCTGCTCGACCGCGATATCTACCGGGGGGGCGCGATCGTGGTCGGCCCGGTCAGGCGCGGGCGGGGCCGGCTCGTCCGGGTCGAGAAGAGGATCATCCCCGTCTCCGAGGACCCGCAACGCCGGATCGAGGTACTCGAGCGGGACCTCTGGCGAGTCGCGGTCGAGAATCTCGTCCACGCCGAGCAGCACGCCTGGGCCGCCCTTGCCGGATCGAAGGTGACCACCCAGGGCTGGCGGAAGGCGAAGGCGATGCTCCAGCAGGAGAGCACGCGCGAGCTCCGCAAGCGCTACCTGCTGACCTGCGTCCAGCGCAACCGGAACCTCCAGCTGAAGCTGAAGGCGCTCGGGGAGATCGGGACCCTCGAGGACGCCGAGGCATTCGACGACGCGGTCGACATCGTCGGGACCTGGGGACGGGAGGATCGCCGGGCCGGGACCAAGGCCCTGCTCAACTGCCTGGTCGACCGGAAGATCGGCAGGCGCGACCAGGCCCAGGCCTGGGTCTGGCGGCTCGCCTCCTACACTCGCGAGCTCCACGAGGAGTACGCCGTCCAGCGCTGGGGGGAGACCAAGAGGCTTCTCGGTCTCCTGGTCAACTCATCCGGCAAGGCCCACGGCCGGAATGCCCGCAAGCTGGTCCAGGCGATCAAGAACCAGGACCGTCGCCTGCAGGTCTCGCTCCTGGCCGCCGCGGTCGCCCACACACCCGAAGGCGAAGAGGTCCTGCGCGGTGC
>JBJTBP010000107.1:0-6920 GCA_046091385.1 Solirubrobacterales bacterium
GATCTGGATCGAGGAAACCCTCAAGCGCTTCCAGACGATCGAACCCGATGGCGACACCGAACGCCTCTCATCCACCTTCCTCAACCAGTGGTGGAAGATCCCGGTTCGGGTCGGCTGACCGAGCGTTGTCTAGTGCCTGAAGTGGCGGTGTTTGGTGAAGACCATCGAGACGCCGGCGTCTTCGCAGGCCTCGATCACTTCGCCGTCACGCTTGGAGCCACCGGGCTGGATCACTGAACGGGCGCCGGCCTCGATTGCGGCGGCCGGGCCGTCGGCGAAGGGGAAGAAGGCGTCGGAAGCGATCGAGCAGCCGTCGAGCAGGGAGTCGGCCGCATCGCCGTGTGAGGCGCGGCACTTCTCGATTGCCAGGCGTACCGAGTCGACCCGGCTCATCTGGCCGGCCCCGATCCCGAGTGTCATCCCGTCCTTGGCCAGGACGATCGCGTTCGAGCGGACGTGGCGACAGACCTTCCAGGCGAACAGCAGGTTCTCCCACTCCTCCTCCGAGGGTTCGATTCCGGTCACGACCTCCATGATCTCCCGGGGTTCGGGGTCGCCGTCGCGGTCCTGGATCAGGAGGCCGCCGCGGACGCGCTTTACGTCTCGCTCGCGGGGATCCGGCGGGGGCGACTCGTCGGTGAAGATCCGGATTGCCTCCTTCTGGGTGAGGATCGCGAGTGCATCCTCGGCGTAGGAGGGGGCGGCGAGTACCTCGACGAAGTTCTTGTGGAGCTCCTCGGCCAGCGGGCCGTCGACCTCGCGGTTGATCGCGATCACCCCGCCGAAGGCCGAAAGGGGATCGGTCGAGAGGGCCTTCTCGTACGCCTCGAGCGGGCCGCCACCGATCGCCACCCCGCATGGGTTGTTGTGCTTGATGATCACGCAGGCCGGCTCGTCGAAGTCGGCCAGGATCCGGCGGGCCGAGTCGAGGTCGAGCACGTTGTTGAACGAGAGCGCTTTGCCGTGCAGCTTGGAGAGGCCGGTGAGGAAGTTGCTCGAGAGGCCGGTCTCCCCGTAGAGCGCCCCGCGCTGGTGAGGGTTCTCACCGTAAGAGAGTTCGAGCAGCTTCTCGTAGGCGATCACCTCGTGCTCGGGGAAGTCTTCGTAGGACTCGCCGAACCAGCGGGAGATCGCCGAGTCGTACCGGGCGGTCTGGGCGAAGGCCTCGTTGGCCAGCCAGTGACGGGTCGAGGGCGATATCTCGCCGCTCGACTCCTCCATCTCCTCGAGTACCGCGTCGTAGGACTCGGGCTTGACCACGATCACCACGTCCTCGTGGTTCTTGGCCGCAGCCCGGACCATGGTCGGGCCGCCGATGTCGATGTTCTCGATCGCTTCCAGGGGGGTCACGCCCTCGTCGGCGATCGTCTTTTCGAACGGGTAGAGGTTGACGCAGACCAGGTCGATCGGTTCGATCCCCTCGGCCTCGAGGACCTCCATGTGCTCGGGAAGGGAGCGACGGGCGAGAATCGCGGCGTGGAGGCGAGGGTGGAGGGTCTTGACCCGGCCATCGAGGATCTCGGCCTGGCCGGTGAACTCCGAGACGTCGGTCACCTCGACCCCGGCCTCCCGGATCGCACTCGCGGTTCCCCCGGTCGAGAGGATCTCGACCCCCTGGGCCGCCAACCCGCGGGCGAAGTCGACCACCCCGGTCTTGTCGGAGACCGAGACCAGAGCCCGGCGGACCTTCACCGGTCCATTGGTCGGATCCATGTTCGTCACGCCTGCCTCACCCTCCTCGTTCGATGATCACCCGGCCGGGGTCGTCCTCGGCGATCCTAACCTCGCCCCGGGCAACCATGCCGATCGCCTCGGGGAAGAGCTGGTGCTCGATGGCGTGGATCTCGGCCTCGAGTTCCTCCCGTTCGACCCCCGAGCGGATCGGGATCGCCTGCTGGGCGATCACTGGACCGGTGTCGGTCCCTTCATCGACGAAGTGGACCGTCACCCCGGTTTCCGGTGCTCCGGCCTCGAGTGCCTGGCCGATCGCATCGAGTCCGGGGAAGAGGGGGAGGAGCGAGGGGTGGACGTTGATGATCCGGTTCCGGAATCGGGCGATGAACGGGGGTGTCAAGAGAGCCATGAACCCGGCGAGGACGACCAGGTCGGCGTCCAGGGAGTCGATCCAGTCGGCCATGGCCAGGTCCCGGTCCTCCCGGTCGGTGAAGTCGTCGCGGGGGAAGACGCCGGTCGCGACCCCGGCCTCCCGGGCCCGGTCGAGGGCCCTCGCATCCCGCCTGTCCGAGCCGACGCCCACCACCTCGATCCCGTCACGGCCGTGGAGGCGGTCGAGGATCGCCTGGAGGTTCGACCCGGTCCCTGAGGCCAGCACTACGAGCCGGAACGTCTCGCCCTCCGCTTCCACATCTCCATCCTGCCTCATCCTCGCCCCCGTGGTCAGTTGATGGCCCGCGAGGGGGTGAGACCGGCTGCCCACGGCCTGATCTGGACGTGGGGGGAACGCTCAACCAGAAGAAGGCCATCAAGCTCTTGGAGAAACAGGGATGGACCCGCGAGACGGGAGGGAAGCATCAGGTCAAGATGACCAAGGCGGGGAAGCGCCCGATCACGTTGCCCGCGAATCGGCGACGTGACTACCCGGTCGGTTTGGCCATCGCGATCATGAAACAGGCAGGTCTAAGATGAGTGAAGGATCCATGACCAAACTCACTGCCCGGATACATGCGGAGGATGGCTCGTACTGGGCCGATGTCCCGGAGCTTCCCGGAGTGTTCGCCACGGGTGACACGCTGGATGAGTTGTTCGACTCGCTTCGCGAAGGTGTGGTCTTGGTGATGGGGAGCGATTCGGGGACGGACTCGGTTCAGCTCGAGCGCGCCGTGATCTCGATCGGCTGAACTGACTCAACGACTCACGGGGATCATCGCGATCTGTTCCAGGTCGAACTTGTTGCCGGCCTGCTCGGGCTTGAGATACGGGGGGCGAAAGATCTCCCGTCCCGACTTAGCGACCCGTGGGACTTCGCTTCAGTCGTCACGCGCGGAACAGGATGAGGGCCCTCGGTCTGAAACAGGACGAGATCGAGCAGATCGTGTGGGAAGGGGGTTCGATCGGCCAGGACAGGGACGGAAGGGAGAGGTACGAAGGCGAGATCGACGGGTTCACGGTCCGGGTCGTCGTTGCCGTTGACAGGCCGGAACTGGTCGTTACTGTCTATCGAAGGAGCAGGTGATGCGAGCGGAATATGACAGCGAGGCCGATGCCCTCTCGATCAGCCTGGTCGATGGGGTCCGATGGGATGAATCGATCTCGATCGATGACACCAGTTGCCACGTGGCCCTGACGAAAGGCATTCCGGTCAATATCGAGCTCCTCTCACCTGTCGGGAACCTTCACCTTCTCAGTCTGGCTGCCGAGCGGGTCGGCATCGACAGGGATGAACTTCAGGCGTCGGCGCGATCGGCCCTTGCAGCTCCAGACCGGCAGGTCACGCTCAGGTTTTCGTCTCGCGTGTCCGCCCCGTAGTTTTCGGGCGAAGGAACACCGCCTGTCCCAGCTCAAGCGGCGTAACGGTCGTGGAGCATCAGGCCGTTTCCATCGGGGTCGCTGAAGAAGGCCATATGGCAGACGCCGGAATCGAGTGTGTTGGCGGAGAACTCGACACCCTTTTCCTCGAGCTCGGCACGAGCCCCGGCGACATCGTCCACCCGCAATGCGATCGGGAAATTGTTCGGTGTGAACTCCTGGCCAAAGGCGTCCGGCTGCATGATCGCGATGGTCAAGTTGCCGGTCTCGAATTCCTGCGCCGGCATCTCGCCCCACTGCTTCGACCGTCGGAGCCCAAGCACCTCTCCATAGAATTGTTTCGACCTCTCGAAGTCGGTGATCGGCACGATCGTGAAGTCAACTCCGGTTACCTGCATCTCGGTCCTCCGGTTTCAGTTCGTAATGGTTCTGAACGCAACCTAACCGGTGTTCTCGAGAGGCGGGCCTACCGACCGACCGGGATCGTCGCGATCTGTTCCAGGTCGAACTTGTTGTCGGCCTGATCGGGGTTGTCGCCGAGCGGGTAGTTGCCGGTGAAGCAGGCGTCGCAATGGACCGAGGCCGGAGTGCCGATCGCCTCGTAGACCCCTTCCATCGAGAGGTAGGCGAGCGAGTCGGCCCCGATCGCCTCGCAGATCTCCTCGACCGTTCGGCCGTGGGCGACCATCTCCTCGCGGCCAGACATGTCAACCCCGTAGTTGCAGCCGTACCGGATCGGTGGGGCCGAGATCCGGAGGTGGACCTCTGTCGCACCGGCCTCGCGGAGCATTCCGACGATCTGGCGGGTCGTGTTGCCCCGGACGAGCGAGTCGTCGACCACGACGACCCGCTTGCCGGAGACGATCTCGGGTAGCGGATTGAACTTCATCCTCAGGCCGTGCTGGCGGAGTTCCTGGCCGGGCTGGATGAAGGTTCGGGCGACGTAGCGGTTCTTTATCAGGCCGTCGTCCTGGGGCAGTCCGGAGGCCCGGGCAAAGCCCCGGGCGGCCGGGGTGCCGGAGTCCGGGACGGCGATCACCAGGTCGGCCTCGACCGGCGATTCCCGCCAGAGGATCTCACCCATCTTGCCCCGAACCTCCTGGAGGCGCTTGCCCTCGAGCCGGGTGTCGGGCCGGGAGAAGTAGATGTGCTCGAACACGCACATCGCCTTCCGGTCGGAGGTCAGGACCTGGCGGGACTCGAGGCCCTTCTCGTTCAGGGAGACCATCTCGCCGGGGTTGACCTCCCGAACCAGCTCGGCGCCGATGATGTCGAAGGCCGAGCTCTCCGAGGCGATCACCCAGTCGTCTTCGAGCCGACCGATCGAGAGCGGCCGGATGCCGAGCGGATCGCGGAAGGCGACGATCGCGTGCTTGGTCATGACCACGGTCGAATAGGCGCCCTTCAGCTGGGGCATTACGTTGGCGACCGCATCCTCGACGTAGCGGCCGTAATCGGAGGAGATCAGCGCCGCGATGATCTCGGAGTCGGTCGTCCCGCGGAAGTCGATCCCCTTGTGGCGGAGTTGGTTGTAGAGCTCGACCGCATTGACCAGGTTGCCGTTGTGGGCGAGGGCGAGTTCGCGGCCGTCGTCTCGCCAGATCGGCTGGGCGTTCTCCCAGGAACCGCCACCGGTGGTCGAGTACCGGACGTGGCCGATCGCCATCGAGCCGGTCAATGCCCTGAGCTTGTCTTCGTCGAACACCTGGGAGACCAGGCCGGCGTCGCGGATCGTCGTGATGTGGCCGCCTTCGCAGGTGGCGATGCCGGCCGACTCCTGGCCGCGGTGCTGGAGCGCGTAGAGCCCGAAGTAGGTCAGGCGGGAGACATCCCGTCCGGGTGCGTATATCCCAAACACCCCGCACTCGTCGCGGGGGCCGTCACGTTCCGGGATCGTCGCCTCGTCGGCGGGGCTCAAGGCCTCTAAACCACCTGTCGGTCTCGGGTGAAGGGGACGGTGAGGGAGCCTTGGAGGGACCTCCCCCGCGACTCCCTGCTCAGGGAGCGTAGCAGCAGCCGGTGAGGGGTCGGGTCCGTTTTCGATACCGACGGAATGCCGCCGACGCTCACGCCTCGACCGCCGCCGGGAGCGACTCCCAGGCCTCGCGGAGTTCACCCAATCCGAGCGCGACCGTCCGCTCCCCGGCCGCCACTCGGAGCTCGTCGCCGGCGACCGGGCCAAGCATCTCGACCGGGACCCCCTTTGCGCCGAGCTGCTCGAGAACGGAGTGTTCGCCGGCCAGGATGAATCCGCCCGGACCTTCGCCGAACAGGGCATCGTCGGGCGAGCAATCGGTGCGGGCGATCAAAGGGCCGAGGTCTGCCTCACACCCCATTCCGGCGAGCAGGGCCAGCTCGGCAAGGGCGACCGCAATGCCGCCGTCGGAGATGTCGTGGGCGGTCCGGACCGAGCCGCTCCTAACCGCATCGCGGACCAGCTCGATCGCGGCGATCGAGCCCTCTAGGCCGGGGTCGGGAAGGCCGGGTCCCAGCGAGCCGGTCAATGCAGCCAAGGCGGACCCGGCGAGGGAGGGATCGAACGGACCGACCAGGGCGACCTGGTCGCCCTCTTCCCAGGGTCGGGCGGCGACTTGGCTGGGGTCCGGCACCTCCCCGACAATGCCGACCACGGGGGTGGGGTAGATCGGACCGGACGGCGTCTCGTTGTAGAGGGAGACGTTGCCACCGACCACCGGTAAGCCGAGTGCCCTGCAGGCATCGGCCAGGCCTTCGACCGAGCGGGTCAGCTGCCAGGCGATCGCCGGCTTCTCGGGATTACCGAAGTTGAGGCAGTTGGTCAGGCCGAGCGGTTCGGCCCCGACGCAGGCGAGGTTCGCCGCGCACTCGAGCACCGTCCCGACCGTGCCGCTCCACGGCTCGCAGGCTACCCGCCTGCCCGAGCCGTCGATCGCGACGGCGATCGCGGTTCCGGCTTCGGGGATGGAGAGCACGGCAGCATCCGCCGGTCCGGGCCGGACCACCGTGCGCGAGCCGACGATCGAGTCGTACTGCTCGAAGGCCCACTGCTTCGAGGCGATCGTCGGGGAGGAGAGGAGGGCGATCAGCGCCGTCCCGGGTTCGGCCTCCGGGTCGAGGATGGGGTCGTTCGAGTAGGGCCACTCGGTCGGCTCGGCCGGTTCGAGGTCGTAGGCGGGGCAGCCGTCGACCAGGTCTTCCACCGCCATCTCCCCAACCGCCTCCCCGTCGGCCACCACGGTGACGGTCCCGGAAGTGGTGACCTGACCGATCACCGCGAAACCGGTCTGCCACTTTTCGCAGACCTCCCGAACCCGGGCCACCCGGTCGGGTTCGACGATCGCCAGCATCCGTTCCTGGGACTCGGAGACCATGATCTCAAAGGGCTCCATGCCCGCTTCCCGCAGCGGCACCTCCCCGACGTTGATCTCGATCCCCACCCGCCCGGCCGAGGCCAT
>JBJTBP010000108.1:0-5439 GCA_046091385.1 Solirubrobacterales bacterium
TCGCCGGACCGATCGTCGCAGCGTCGGTCAGCTTCGAGCGCTCCACGCTCGAGGACCGGGGAGAGGGCGCACTCGAGGGTCTGTTCGATTCCAAGCGCCTGACCGAAAAGCGACGCGAGGCCCTCTACCCGGCGATCCTCGGCACGGCCCGGGCGGTCCGGGTCGTGCTCAGGTCGGCTCGGTTCATCGATAGCGAGGGGATCCAGCGGGCGAACCTCGATGCACTCGAGAGGTCGCTGGCCCCGAGCGGCATCACGCCGGACGCAGTTCGCCTGGTCGACGGGTTCGCCCTTGGCGAGGGGGCACCGCCACACAGGCGCCTGGTCAAGGGAGACACCTTGAGTGCGTCGGTCGCCGCCGCCTCGGTCGTTGCCAAGGTGACCCGGGATGCCTTGATGCGCCAGGCTGCCGAACTCCACCCGGGGTATGGCTTCGAGGGGCACAAGGGATACGGCAGTGCGGCCCACCGGGAAGCGATCGAGGAGAAGGGTCCCTGCCCGATCCATCGGCTTTCGTTTCGCCTCATCGCCAGCCCCGACGACGAAGCCAGGCAGAGCCCGCAGACCGCGCGACGTGCGGCCTGAAGGCATCCTCGAGATGCTCGAGGTTCACCGCTGACCGCCCGAACTCGACCCCGACCACGTCGAACCTGACCTCCTCCCATCGGGCTCCCAGGGCCCTGCCCGGGCCGGCGAGCCAGGCCGATGCGAGACGGGAAAGGCGGTCGCGCTTGTTCGGGCCAACCGCGAGCACGGGCCGCTCCGGTCCGGATCCGTGCGGGGAGCGGAGGGCCTTGACCTCGACGAAGACGATCGTCCGGCGATCGAGACCCACGATGTCCAACTCGCCGAGCCCGATCCGCCAGTTGCGATCGAGGATCCGCCAGCCCCGGCGGAGCAGGTGGTGGGCAACCCTTCGTTCTGCCTCGTCACCGACCGATCGCCGCTGATCCTCGCCGGTTCGCTTGGTCGGGCGATCGTTCACCATCGGCTTAGCTCCGGTGCGTCAGTTCTCTCCCCCGCAACTGGACGGCGCTTACCGTCGCAGGCGTGCTCGCGAAGACGGTTTCCTTCACGGTGGACGGAACGGCAGTCAGGCCCGTCGAGGTCGAAGTCGACGTCTGCCGTGGCCTCCCGAGCTTCGGACTTGTTGGCTTGCCGGACACCGCGGTCCGGGAAGCGAGGGAGAGGGTCCGCTCGGCGATGGAGAACTCGGGGTTCGACTTTCCCCTTCGACGGATCACCGCCAGCCTCGCACCGGCCGATCTCCGTTAGAACGGGCCCGGCTTCGACCTGGCGCTGGCTGGAGCCCTCTCGATTGCAGCCGGGGAGGTTCCACCGGGCAGGCTCGAGGGATGGGGTCTGGTCGGCGAGTTGGCCCTGGATGGTTCGGTCCGGCCGGTGCGCGGGGCGCTTGCGATGGCTGAAGGCGCAAGGGAGGCCGGCCTCCGGGGAATCCTCGTAGCAACGCCCAACGGCCCCGAGGCAGCCCTGGCCGAGGACATCGCGGTCCGGACGATCGATGGCCTGGCCGAGTTGAGGGCCACGTCCGAGGATGGACCGCCCGGCAGTGCCGCCGTTCCGATGGAGCTCGGCATCCACTCGGATCGGGGAGGCCCTGACCTCGCCGACCTGAGGGGTCAGCCCGGCCTTCGTCGTGCCCTCGAGGTCAGTGCGGCCGGGGCGCACGGGCTGTTGATGGTCGGACCGCCCGGAGCCGGCAAGTCGCTGGCCGCAAGAAGGCTCCCCTCGATCCTTCCCGGCCTGGCCCGGGATGAGGCCCTCGAGGTTGCCCGGATCGGTGGGATCTGTGGCACCCTCGCCCCCGACGTCACGCGGCCCTTCAGGGCGCCCCACCACACGGTGACCCGCGCCGGGCTGATCGGTGGCGGCTTACCGCCACGGCCCGGAGAGATAACCCTGGCCCACCGGGGCGTCCTCTTCCTCGACGAACTGCCGGAATTCCGCCGCGAGGTGCTCGAGGCACTTCGGGAACCGCTCGAGGCCGGTCGGGTTGAAATCTCGAGGGCAAACGGCCACTACTCGATGCCTGCTCAGTTCGTCCTGGTCGCGGCCGCCAACCCATGCCCCTGCGGGAGGGGAGAAGCCGATCCGGGCTGCAACTGTTCGAGGGCGGCGATCGATCGCTACTCCCACGCACTCAGTGGTGCCCTGGCCGACCGGATCGACATGACCGTTTCGGTTGCCCAACCCGGTTTCGAGTCGATGAGTGGTCCGGCAGGGGAAGGGTCGGGCGAGGTCCGGGAGCGGGTCGAGTCTGCCCGGAGGCGGATGGAGGCCAGACTGGGACCCGGGCGAGCCAACGGCGATGCCACCAGGGACGAGACGGCAGGGTTTTCCGTCACCAAGGCGGCGCTCTCCCTGCTCAGTGAGGCGACCCGTTCCCGGCGTCTCTCGGGACGGGGGCACGATCGGGTTCTGCGGCTCGGACGGACGCTCGCCGACCTTGGCGGCAGGAAGTCGGTCACCGAAGAGGACGTTGCCATCGCCCTACAGCTCCGAAGCCGTGAGGGCGTCGGATGAATCCCACACCGCAGGAGATCCGGGCCTGTACCGAGTGCCTGAGGAGAAGCTGGCTCCTCGCCGACCTCGGACCGTTCATCGAGGTGGCCTGTGACGATCGCCCGGGGAAGCGGACCCCCGAACTGCTCGCCCTCGATGACCGGGAGCTGGTCCAGGCGATGGCCCCCTCGCGAGCCAGGCAGATGCTTGCCTCGAACCGCGGGCTTGGGGCAGACCTTCTCCACGGCGAGTTGCTGACGGCCCGCTCCTGGGCGATCTGCCGCCACGACCCATCTTTTCCAGAGGTTCTCCGGAGGAGTGAAGACGCTCCCCGGTGCCTGATCGGCCGGGGCGACCCGAGCCTGCTCACCGGATGGGACCCAGGGGCGTCGGCAACCGTGGTCGGCTCCCGCAGGCCGACCCGTGAGGGACTCGCTCAGGCCCGGAGCCTCGGCAGGGACCTCGCTCGGGTCGGGGTCGTGGTCGTGAGCGGCATGGCGATGGGTATCGACGGGGCGGTCCACCGCGGTGCACTCGAAGCAGGGGGCCCCGGCAGGACAGTTGCGGTGCTCGGCTGCGGGTCTGATCGGGCCTACCCCGGCCGCCATCGCGGGCTGCACTCGGAGATCGCCACGCACGGTGCCGTAATCTCGGAGATGCCCCCCGGTAGCAGGCCCTGGCGCTGGAGCTTCCCGGCAAGGAACAGGATCATGGCGGCGTTGTCTTCGGTGACGGTCGTAGTGGAAGCGAGGTCCGGTTCGGGCTCCCTGATCACGGCCGACCTCGCGACCGCTTCTGGGCGGGACGTGGGGGCGGTTCCGGGACCGGTGACGAGCTCGCTAGCGGAGGGAACGAACTCGCTGATCCGTGATGGAGCCGCCCTGATCCGCGATGCCGGGGATGTGATCGAGGCGCTTGGGCTCCCGGGACACGCGGTCGGGTGGGTGGATGCCGCCGAGCGTGACCCGGATTCCCGAGCCGTCCTGGAGGCGGTATCGGAAGGGTCCTCCTCGGTCGACCCGATCGCCGGCCGAACCGGCCTCCCTGCCGAGGCCGTGCTCTCGGTCCTGACCCGTCTGGAAATCGAGGGCCTGGTCGAGGTGTCGACCACCGGTGACGTCGTCGCCGTGCCGGCTGCTGGCTCGACTGGAAGAAGCCGCCGAGCGGGGCCCTCGATCCGGGACTAGGCTCTCCGCTTGATGGGCGTCGATCAAGGCAGGGACGGTCGTGCGGCCGGGGCTCGTACCCCCGTCGCCCTCTCGATCGCCGGATCCGATTCAGGGGGTGGGGCCGGGATCCAGGCCGACCTGAAGGCCTTCGCATCCTGCGGGGTCCACGGTACGACCGCAATCACCGCGATAACCGCCCAAAACACGGTCGGGGTCTCCGCGGTCGAACCGGTTTCTCCGCAGATGATCGAGGCTCAGGTCGAAGCCGTCGCCTCTGACATCGGGGTCGATGCGGTCAAGGTCGGGATGCTCGGCTCCGCTCCAACGGCAGCGGCGGTCGCCCGGGCGCTCGGACTCACCGAAGGGGTACCCGTGGTGGTCGATCCAGTGATGGTTGCCGAGAGCGGGGCAGCCTTGCTCGATCACGCCGCGAGGGCGGTCCTGATCGCCGAGGTCCTGCCGAAGGCGGCGGTCGCAACCCCGAACATCCCCGAGGCGCGTGAGCTCACCGGTCTGGGGGAGGGAGCGGACCAGGAGGAGCTCGCCCAGGCGGTACTCACGCTGGGGCCCTCTGCCGTGGTGGTCACAGGCGGCCACAGCGACAAGGGGGTCGACCTGCTGGTCACCGACGAGTCAGTCGTGCCGATCGAGGGAGACCGCCATCCCCCGGGAACGAGCCATGGCTCCGGTTGTACGCACTCCTCGGCATTGGCTGCGGGTCTGGCCTGCGGCCTCGACGTCGAGGAATCGGCCCGCCTCGCTCGCCGGGTTGCATCGAGGGCGGTCCTCGATGGCCTCCGGGACCTTGGCGCAGGGGCCGGACCGGTCGATGCCCTTGGGATTCATGTCCGCACCGGCGAAGCCTGACGAGCGGGCCCCTGCCTCAATAGGATGTCGGGCGATGCAGGGGAGCCGGGAGTCATGAGTCAGGACCTGCCGCGCCCGCGTTCGGCGGCGGTATTCGATGGGCCCGACAGGGCAGCTGCCCGTGCGTACATGAAGGGAATCGGGCTGACCGATGAGGACCTTTCCAAGCCGACCATCGGGATCGCCAACACCTGGACCGATGCGATGCCGTGCAACTACGGCTTGCGGGGTCTGGCCGAGTACGTCAAGGAGGGTGTTCGGGCAGCCGGGGGCACCCCGATGGAGTTCAACACCGTTGCGATCTCCGACGGGATCACAATGGGGACCAAGGGGATGAAGTCTTCGCTGGTCAGCCGCGAGGTAGTCGCCGACTCGATCGAGTTGATGGCCCGGGGTTACCAGTTCGATGCAATAGTCGCCCTCGCCGCCTGCGACAAGACGATTCCCGGGGCCGTTATGGGGGTAACCCGGATCGACATCCCTTCGATCGTCCTTTATGGCGGCTCGATTCAGCCGGGCCACTACGAAGGGCGTGACGTGACCATCCGCGATGTCTTCGAGGCGATCGGGGCCCACTCGGCTGGCAGGATTACCGACGAGGAGCTGACTGCCCTCGAGGACGTGGCCAGTCCGGGAATCGGAGCGTGCGGGGGTCAATTCACGGCGAACACGCTGGCCTGTGCGTTCGAGGCCCTGGGGATATCACCCGCTTTCTCGGCGATGGTCCCGGCGGAAGACGTCGAGAAGAACGAGGTCGCGAAGGGCATCGGCGAGATGATCCTCGGAGTCCTGGTCGACGACATCCGGCCCTCCCGGGTCATCACCCGGAAATCCCTCGAGAACGCGATCGCCACGGTCTGTGCGACCGGAGGCTCGACCAA
>JBJTBP010000109.1:0-2422 GCA_046091385.1 Solirubrobacterales bacterium
GAACGGTTAAGACCGAGGTAAAGGGCCGCTTTCGGGTGGTCCGAAACACCTGCCGCAACGTCCCCTACCTTGGCTCCTGCACGGTGGTGGTGAGGAAGCGCTCCTGGTGGTTTGCCCGCGGCACGCTGAAGCTGACCAGCGCCTCCAGCCTGCCGCTCGGCCGGGTCAACCTCCGCGGCTGACCTCGGGGCCGGCGCCTCTCTAGCCTCGGGCAGGTGACCGAGGAACAGCAGAAGCTCATCGCCCTTATCGAGGGGTCCGAGCGGATCGTCGCCCTGACCGGGGCCGGCATCTCGACCGCCTCGGGCATCCCCGACTTCCGCTCCCCTGGGGGCCTCTGGGAGGACGTCGACCCGATGGAGGTCGCCACCCTGACCGTCTTTCGGGAAGACCCAAGGAAGTTCTGGTCCTTCTATCGCTCCCGGCTGGACATAGTCGACGAGTTCGACCCCAACCCCGGCCACTACCTCCTGACAGACCTCCACGACCAGGGCCGCCTGACCGCCGTCTCCACCCAGAACATCGACGGCCTCCACCAAAAGGCCGGCCTGCCGGAGGAGAGGGTGTTCGAGGTCCACGGCTCGGTCCGCAACCTGATCTGCCTTTCCTGCACCACCCGCTACCCCCGCGAGCGGATCGAGGAGCTATGGGTCGAGGACGAAGGCCTCCCCCGCTGCTCCTGTGGGGAAGTCCTGAAACCCGACGTAACCCTGTTCGAGGAGATGCTCCCCGAAGAGGCCTTCGCCGCCTCGGTCGCCGCGATCTCCGAGGCCGACCTGCTCCTGATCATCGGCTCCTCGATGGTCGTCCACCCGGCGGCCTCGCTCCCTGGCTACCTGCCCGACACCGGCCAGATCGCGATCCTGAACGACGAGCCCATCCCCTGGGGCAGCGAGGCCGCCCTCTGGCTCTCCGGCGACATCGCCCGGAACTCCCAGGCGATCCGGCAGGCCCTCTAGGCCGCCAGCCGCCTCGTCAGGGACAGGTGCCCCGCCTACGCACATCTGACCTTCGGAGCGGGGTACGATCAAGCGAATGAGTTCCGCTCCGGACCAAACCTCGATGGAGAAGCGACCCCTCGAGGACAACCCCTGGGTGTCGCTTGGCAAGGGCCCAGACCGCGCTCAGCCCAGCAAACCCAGGCTCCGGCGGAAACGCTTTGCCCTTCACCGCTTAACCGAATGGCTCTGGGTGGCGTTCGGACTCTTCGTCTTTCTGCTCGGTGCCTTCAACATCTTCCTTTTCGCTTCCAACTTGGCGATCGGCCTGATCGCGTTCACGATCATCGGTTGGCTCTGGTTTCCCTTCACCCTGCTCCTAATCGCAAACTGGTGGCAGACCAGGAAGCTCTTTCGGGACTGCATGTCGACCGACTGATGCTCGATCGCTGGGGCGGGCCTGGCCCAATCCTCAGGTCACTCCGAGACCCCGGATTCCTCCCCCTCGTCGTCATCTGAGTCCCGGAACTCCTCCTCGACCTTTGCCTTCAGCTCATCGAGGAGCTGGGCCGGGACTTGCTCGCGAATCTCGTCCCTCAGCCTCGCCACCTCCCGGCTCGACTGCTCTCGCGCAAGCTCGGCGATCCGGGCTGCCATCTCATCTGGCAGGTCGCCCTCAGCCATTCGCTCTACTTGCTTTCGCCTCTCCCGGGCCTCTCGCATCTGTTCCTGGGCGCCCTTCGGTGGACTGGGCTTCTCGTCCCCGCCTTCACCCTGGCTCTTTCCCGGGTAGCGAAGGTTCACCTCCACCTTGGGGAATTCGAACAGCACCCCCTCCTCGGGATCGGTGTTGAACATCTCCCTGACCATGGGCCTGGGGTGCCCGGGGTAGCCGTTCACCTTTACCGGGATCGATGCCGAGAAGGCCTTCTCCAGCTCCAGGTCGCTCCACCGGATGTCGAGGGCGGCGATGTGGTCGTCGTCCAGTTCCTTCAGGCCTTCCACCTCGAGTTCGAAGAGGACATCCCTCACTTGTCCGTCCCGGAGGTCCCCGACGTGGCAGATCACCCCGTCCCCGTAGGGCTCGATCTCGTCGTCCCCCATGGCCCAGATCGTCTGGACCTCGTCCGAGTTCTCCACCACCACCTCGACCCCGCGGATCCGCTCCTTTCGCCTGCCGGGGATCTTCTCCAGCATTACCTCGCAGACCCGGGCCCCATCGGTCGTTCCGACCAGCCGGCCATCGCCCTGGTGGGCGATCGAGCTCAGGTACCCTTTCACCTGGCCGTCCATGGTGATCACGGTCACCGGGAAGCCGGCCTCCTTGGCGGTCTTGGCGAGTCCCGCCAGCTGGTGGGCCTGGGAGTTATCGGCTTTCAGCACCGCCCCGTCGGTAACCAGGAAGAGCGCCCCCGCTCCCGAGCTGGCCGTTCGCTTCAGCTCGTTAAGGCCCATCAACAGCCCCGCGACCGGGTCGGGCACCC
>JBJTBP010000110.1:0-19938 GCA_046091385.1 Solirubrobacterales bacterium
CCGGCCGAGGCCATCTCCCCGGCCGAGGAAGTGAGCCCGGCGGCCCCCAGGTCCTGGAGCGAGACCAGGAGTCCCTCTTCCAGCAGTTCCTGGCAGCACTCGAGCACCTTCGACTCCTCGAACGGATCGCCGATCTGGACGGTCGGCCGCTTGCCGTCATCCTCATCACCGAGTTCGGCAGAGGCGAGGACGGAGGCTCCGCCGATCCCGTCGCGCCCGGTCAGGGACCCGATCAGTACGACCAGGTTGCCCGGTCCGGAGGCAGCCGCCCGGACCATCTCGTCGGTCTTCGCCAGGCCGACGCACATCGCGTTGACCAGTGGGTTCTGGGCATACGGAGGGGCGAACTCGATCTCGCCGCCGAGCGTCGGGATGCCCATCGAGTTCCCGTAATCGCCGATCCCCCGGACCACCCCGTCGACCAGGTACCTGGTCCGCTCGTCGTCGGGCGGTCCGAACCGGAGCGAGTCGAGCATCGCGATCGGCCGGGCGCCGAGGGCGATCACGTCCCGGAGGATCCCGCCGACTCCGGTCGCGGCCCCCTGGAACGGTTCGACCGCGCTCGGGTGGTTGTGGGATTCGACCTTGAAGGCGACCGAGTAGCCATTGCCGACATCCACGGCCCCGGCGTTCTCGCCCGGGCCCATCACCACCCGTGGTCCCTCGGTCGGCAGGGTCGCGAGCAGCTTCCGGGAGTGCTTGTAGCCGCAGTGCTCGGACCAGAGCAGGGAGAACATCGCCAGCTCGACCCCGTTCGGCTCGCGCCCCATCCGGCCGCAGATCAGCTCGTACTCGCGATCGGTCAGGCCGAGTTCCCGGTGCTTAGCCAACGCCCGCCCCGATCACGCCGCGGAAGATCGCCAGGCCATCCTCGGATCCGGTCAGGGCATCGACCGCGTGCTCGGGGTGGGGCATCAGGCCGAGCACGTTGCCCTCCCGGTTGACGATCCCGGCGATGTCGTCGAGCGATCCGTTCGGGTTGCTGCCGGACGCGTAGCGGAAGGCAACCTGCCCCCCCGAGATGATCTCCTCGAGCAGGTCGGGTGGGGCGAAGAACCGGCCGCTCTGGTGCTTGACCGGGACCGAGAGGACCTGGCCCGGTTCGAGGGCAGAGGTCCAGGGCGATTCGGCCTCCCCGACCACCAGCTCACCCTGGTGGCAGGTGAACCGGGTCGAGTCGTTGGGGAGCAGGGCGCCGGGGAGGAGCCCCGACTCGCAGAGGACCTGGAATCCGTTACAGATCCCGATCACCGGCCCTCCGTCGGCCGCGAACCGCGCGACCACCTCCATCGCCGGCGAGAAGCGGGCGATCGAGCCGGCCCGCAGGTAATCCCCGTAGGAGAAGCCGCCCGGAACGACCACCGCGTCGACCCCGCCCAGGTCGTCGCCACCGTGCCAGATCAGCCGCGCCTCACCACCGGCCAGCCGACAGGCGTTGAGGGCGTCCCGCTCGTCGCAGGAGCCGGGGAACTGGAGCACGCCCCAGACCATCAGTCGTCGAGGATTTCGATCTCGTAGTCCTCGATCAGCGGGTTGGCGAGGAGCTTCTGGCAGAGGTCGTCGATCCGGTCGGGGTCGTCGGCGACCAGCTCGACCAGCCGGCCGACCCGGACCTCGTCGACCCCGTCGAACCCGAGCGCCGGCAGCGCCCGTTCGACCGCCTTGCCCTGGGCGTCGAGGATTCCCTCGCGCGGCCGAATCAGGACCCTGACCTTCTTTCCTCCGTCACCCACTAGACGAGGTCCTCCCCTGTGATCATCCGGTAGGCCTCGAGGTAGCGGTCGCGGGTCTGTGCCACCACGTCTTCGGGCAGCTCCGGCCCCGGCGGGGTGTGGTCCCAGCCGGTCGCATCTGCCCAGTCACGGACGTACTGCTTGTCGAACGAGGGCTGCGCCCGCCCGGGCTCGTACTCGTCCTCGGGCCAGTAGCGGGAGGAGTCGGGCGTCATCACCTCGTCACCGAGGACGACCTCGGCCCCGGGGTGGCTCCCGAACTCGAACTTGGTGTCGGCGAGGATGATTCGCTTATCTGCCGCATGACGGGCGCCGAACTCGTAGAGCTCGATCGAGATCCGGCGGAGCTCCTCCATCAGGGGTCGGTCGCCGATGATCTCGGCCGCCTCCTCGAAGCTCACGTTCTCATCGTGGTCGCCGAACTCGGCCTTGGTGGCCGGGGTGAAGATCGGCCGGGGCAGGCGATCGGACTCGACCAGGCCGGCCGGGAGGCCGACCCCGCAGACCGAGCCCGTCTCCTGGTATTCGCGCCAGCCCGATCCCGACAGGTAGCCGCGGACCACGCACTCGACCGGGTACATCTCCAGCTTCCGGACCAGCATCGCCCTTCCCCGCACGGACTCGGGCACGTCCTCGATCGAGATCAGGTGGTTCGGCACGATCCCGCTCGTCTGGTCGAACCAGAAGGTCGACATGCCGTTCAGGACACGTCCCTTGTCGGGGATCTCGTTGGGCAGGATCACGTCGTAGATCGAGATCCGGTCGGATGCGACCATCAAGAGGCCGTCCCCTGCCTCGTAGACCTCGCGCACCTTTCCTGAGGAGACAAGTTTGAGGTCGTCGAGAGCCGGAGCCGTCACCGGGGCGATGCTACCTGTCCCGACCGGACTCCGAAGTTCACGAAATCAGGGTTGGAAACCGGTTCGGGTTTGCTCTAGTTTGGGTTCAGTGGAAGTCAGGGAGCGACAGGGGAGCTCGTCGAGGAGGAGCGGTCCGGTGGTGGTCGGATTGCTCCTGGCCCTGGCCGTGTTGACCGCCCCGCTCGTTGCCGCCCCCAATGCAGCGGCAAAGACGGTCAACGGATGCAAGCTGAAGCCGAATGCCAGGTGTGCCGGCAAGAACCTGAACTGGAACCTCGAGTTCCACGGGAACCTGACCAAGGCCAACTTCCGAAACGCAAAGCTACGTGGTGCAGACTTGAGGATGGCCAACCTCGCCAACGCCGACCTTCGGGGGGTAGACCTGACCAGTGCGGCTCTGGCCGGGGCGAAGCTCCAGGGCGCGAGGCTGAACGGGGCGACATTGACGATGGCCAGCCTCAAGGGGGCAAATCTGTCCGGGGCCAACCTGACCCTGGTCAGCGGAGAGAACTCGGGCTTCTACGGGGTGACGATGAGGAACGCTGTCCTCCGGAACGCCAACCTGAACAACGCGAACCTCTACGGAGCGGACCTCTCGGGCACGGATCTTTCTGGCTCGAACCAGCCGCCCCCGCCTCCACCCTTCTCCAACGAGAAGGCGAAACTCACGACCAATCTGGAGAACGCAAACCTCTTCGGAGCGACGCTGTCGGGAACCAACCTGACCAACGCAAACCTCGAGAATGCGAACCTGTACGGAGTCGTGACCCAGCCCAAGCCGGCCAACTTCAGCGGGGCGCTCCTGTACTCGGCGATCCTCGACAGCGGGATCTACAACGGGTCGAACTTCACCAGGGCCTTCATGCATGCCAGTTCGATCCAGAGGACAGCGATGGTCGAGGTCAACTTCACCGACGCCTCGCTCGGTTCGGTGGTCATGATCAGCTCGCTGTTCGAGGGTGCGAACTTCACTGGGGCGATCTTTCCCGGCGCGGTCTGGATCAATGTGACCTGTCCGGCCGGTGGGCCGCCACAGAGCACTCCCTGCGTTGCCTGAGCAACCCGCGGGCGTTACTTCACTTCTGGCGGATTCCCTCGAGGCGCTCGAATACCTCGGGCAGGTGCTCGAGGTAGGCGTCGTAGTCGAAGACCGCATCCAGGTCGAGGTCGGGCGCTGCGATCCCGATCAGGTCACGGAACTGGGTCCCGGAGTCGAAGGCCTCCTGGGCCGCTGCCTGGACCGTTCGGTAGGCCTCATCGCGCTCCATCCCCGACTCGACCAGGGCGGTCAGTGCCCGCTGGCTGAACAGGGCGCCGCTGGTCGCATCCAGATTGGAGCGAAGCCGGTCGGTGTCGACCACCAGGCCGGCCGCCAACGAGGTCGCGAGCGACTGCATGTAGTCGAGCAGGGTGGTGGCGTCGGGGAGGATGACCCGCTCGGCACCGGAGTGGGAGATGTCGCGCTCGTGCCAGAGGGCGACGTTCTCGAGCCCGGTCTGGGCGTAGCCCCTGAGCAGCCTGGCCAGTCCGGTCAGTCGTTCGCTCCGGATCGGATTGCGCTTGTGGGGCATCGCCGAGGACCCCTTCTGGTCACCGGTCGCGAACGGCTCCTCGGCCTCGCGGACTTCGGTCCGCTGCAGGTGGCGGATCTCGGTCGCGAACCGCTCTATCCCCGCCCCGGCAAGGGCGATCACCGAGAGCAGGTTGGCGTGGCGGTCTCGAGGGACCACCTGGGTAGCCACGTCCTCGCGGGAGAGTCCGAGTTCCTCCATCACCCGGTCTTCCACCGCCGGCGGGACCGAAGCGTAGGTCCCGACCGCGCCCGAGAGCTTTCCGACCCGGCAGGCATCGACTGCCTCCCTCAGGCGGGAGACGTTGCGGTCGGCCTCCATCGCGAAGCCGGCCAGTCGGAGGCCGAAGGTGGTCGGCTCGGCATGGACGCCGTGGGTCCGACCGACGCAGAGCGCGCCCCGGTACTCGAAGGCCCGCTCGATCAGCGCATCGCGGTAGGCGAGCGCACCCTCGAGAAGCACCTCGCCGGCTGCTCCCAGCCTGACCGCGAGCGCCGTGTCGAGTACGTCGGAGGAGGTCAGGCCGTAGTGGATCCACCTCCCGGCATCGCCCCCGACCGACTCCGAGACGACGTCGATGAAGGCGGCGACGTCGTGGTCGGTCACCTGCTCGCGCTCGTGGACCGCTGCGACGGTAAAGGCAGCCTTCTCCCTGCAGGCCGCCGCGTCTTCCTCGGGGACGACTCCCTCGGCAGCCCAGGCGGCGGTGGCCGCGAGCTCGACCGAGAGCCAGGAGTCGAGCTTTGCCTCATCCGACCAGATCTCTGCCATCACGGGCCGGGAGTAGCGCTCGATCAAGTTGGGGCTCCTCTACCGGTGGAATTCATCGCCTCGTTCACTCCCCGTCCACTCCTTCCAGGCCAGCCGCGATGTCCGACCTCATCTGCCGTCCCTCGAACTGGACGGCTTCGGCCGCATCGTATGCCCGGCGGCGGGCGGTCGCGATATCCGGTCCCAGCCCGGTCAGGTTGAGCACGCGACCCCCACCCGTCACTACTACGTCGTCTTCCAGGGCGGTCCCGGCGTGGACCACCTCGGCCAGCCCGGCTGCCTGTTCGAGTCCGGAGATCACATCGCCGCTGGAGGCTGACTCCGGGTAGCCGGCCGAGGCGAGCACGACGGTCACCGCCCAGTCGTCGGAGAAGGTGATCTCGACCCCCTCCAGGCCGCCCGGCTCCGATGCCGCGAGGAAGAGCTCGAGGATGTCGGATGAAAGCCGGGGCAGGACGGCCTGGGTCTCGGGGTCGCCGAAGCGGACGTTGTACTCGAGGACCTTCGGTCCGCCCCCGGTCATCATCAGCCCGGCGTAGAGGATCCCGTGGAAGGGCTCCCCGTTCAGGGCCATGTAGTCGATCACCGGGCGGTGGACCTCGACGCTCAGCCGACCGACTTCACCCGGGTCCACTCCCGGCACCGGGGAGAAGCTGCCCATACCGCCGGTGTTCGGTCCGGTGTCGCCGTCGCCGATCCGTTTGAAGTCGCGGGCCGGAGCGAGGGGGATCGCCCGCTCGCCGTCGCAGATCGCAAGCAGCGAGAGCTCCTCGCCCTCGAGGAATTCCTCGATCAGGACCTCTGTCTCGCCGAAGCGCTTTTCGGAGAAGTAGCTCCCCAATGCCTCATCGGCCGCTTCGCGGTCCGGGCAGATCAGGACGCCCTTGCCGGCCGCCAGGCCGTCGGCCTTCAAGACGACGGGGAAGTCCCACTCGTCGAGCACCCCGGCTGCCGTCTCGGCGTCACCCACGACCCGGTAGCGGGCGGTCGGGACTCCGGCCTCCTCCATCACCTTTTTCGCGAAAGCCTTCGAGCCCTCCAGTTGCGCCGCCCCCGCCCGGGGACCGAATGCCCTGATCCCGGCTGCCTCCAGCGCATCGACCACCCCGGCGACCAGGGGCGCCTCCGGGCCGACGACGACCAGCTCGACCTCGTTCTCCCGGGCCGCTTCGACCACCGCAGGCACGTCGGTCGGATCGAGGCCCGGCAGGCACCGGGCGACCTCGGCTATTCCGAGGTTCCCCGGTGCGGCGAGGATCTCGGGATTCGAGGGCGAGCGGGCGAGCGCATTGACGATCGCGTGTTCGCGCCCACCGCCACCGAGGACGAGGACCTTCACTGCCGGCGACCCCCGATCAGAGGATCTCTTCCAGTCGCTCCGACGGCAGCGCTGCCATCGTCTCGCTGGACATCGTCCCGCGGGAGCCGAGCTCCACCGAGACCCTTGCCATCACCTCTTCCGAGGGTGCCTCGACCACGGTTACGAAGTCGTACCTGCCGAGGGTCGCGTACTGGGTAACCACCTGGGCGCCGAGCGCCTCGACCTCGCTGTTCACCTGGGCGACCCGCCCGGGGTTCTCCTTCATGGTCTTGACTCCCTCCGGGGTAAGGCTGCTCAGCATGATGAAGGTTGCCATCCGCTCCTCTCCTTCCGTTCGCTCACGTTGCGGCCTGCCCGGAGCATAGTCCGGCCGGACAGGACGGGCGAGTGAGCGATCAGGCGCCGAAGCCGGCGTGGATGTGGTCGCGGTGGTCGGCCATCGCGAAGGCCGGGCCGGGGCCGTCGAGGTCGTACCCGTAGATCAGCTCGGTCGGCCTGGCACCGGCCGGCAGGGCGACCAGCAGCCTGCCGACCTGGGAGCAGGGGCTGTCGTAGGACATGTCGGTGCAGGGGACTCCGTTGACCGCCGAGATGTCGAGCGCCCTGCCGTAGTAGTGGTTCGAAACGTTGCCGCTGGTGGTCATCATGCTGTGGTCGGAGCGAAGCGAGGAGACCAGGATCCGGTAGCGGGCGGTCAGGTAGGCCAGGAGGTTGATCACCCGCGGATCGAGCCGGCCGTTCTCGATGTCGGCCAGGGCGGTCGGGTTGAGGATCTGGAGGTTGTCCCAGTTGATCTCGGTCGCGTTGGTGGTCGGGCGTGGGTACAGGATCGTCCAGGCACTCTTCGTCTCCTCGCACTTGCCGGCGAGCCGTTTCGCGTCCCGGGACACTGCCTCGACGTACCAGGCTGCGTGGTTGTGGCTGAACAGCGCCTTCCGCACGCCTCCTTCCGCCCAGACCATCCGGGCGAAGGTCGAGATTCCATCCCAGGCCGAGTCGCGGGTTACCAGGCCGTCGCCGTCGCCGTCGACTCCGTAGCGGTCCCACTGGCCCGGCTCGAGTCCCATCGGGCCGGTCTGCTCCATGGTCGCCGGATCCATGCTCCTGCCGAAGTCGGACTCGATCCTGGCGACCGCTGCCATCGTCCAGATCGCCGCCGGACCGAGCTCGTAACGGGCGGCCGCGTTTTCGAACGCCCTCAGGTAATAGGTCGGGACCGAGCCGACGAGCGCGGGCTTGGCCTGGCAGGTGAAGACGGTCATCCGGTCGGGCTTGATCGTGTCCTGGAGCGCCCCGTAACAGGTGGCGTATTCGAGGACGTCCTGGACGTACCAGTCGGCGTGGTTGTAGGCCCAGATCGCGTCGTACCAGTCACCAGGGGCCCCGGCTGCGCTGAGGTAGTTGGCTGCGGAGTGGATCGCGTCGCGGGCGTTGTAGGGGTCGGCCTCGCCATCACCGTCCCCGTCGATTCCGTAGGCGTCCCAGGTCGAGGGCATGAACTGCATCCAGCCGATCGCACCGGCGGTCGAGGTGACCTCGTTCAGTCGCCCGAAGTCGGTCTCGATCCGGTTGATCGCGGCGAGTATCTGGGGCCCGCGCTCGCCGAGGCCGTACTTCCTGGCGGCCTGGATGTAGATCGGGATCAGCCGGGGGGGAGGACCCTGGCTGCCGTCGCAGGCCGGGGCTGCCCCGGTCGCGTCGGAGAGGCCGACGTTGGGGTCGGTGGTGATCGTCGCGTCGGCGGCATCTTCCGGAACGTCAGCCGAGCTCGGACTCTCGTCGGCGGGCACGACCGTCTTCGGCTTCCCGCCGTCGGCCCCCTCGGGTGCGCCCGGCACGACCCCGCCACTAGGGCCCGGCGCTGCCTGGGCGACCACCACTGAAAGCGATGCGAGCAGAAGGCCCAACGCCGCGGCGAAGGCGACCCTTGCCGTCCTCGCGGCGGTCATCCCTTCACCTCGGTCACCAGCCAGACGGCCTTCCGACTCTTGCCTTCCCGCTTCAGCAACAGACGGAGTTCACTGGCCGAGCCGGCCCTCAGCAGGGAGACCGAGGCTTCAGTCCGATCGCCCTTCGCCTTGCCCTCGACCACGTTGAGCACCCGCGCCCTCGGGACCTCGATCCCTTCGGGGAGGCGGGGCGGTCGTGCGGCAAGTTCGCGACCGAGGCGTCTGGTCGTGGTCTCCTTGATCGTGCCGATCGCCGCCTTGCGCCCGACCTCCCAGGCGGCGAAGGCAGTCGCGAATCGGTGGGCCGTCTCCATCGCCGGTTCCTTCGGCTCGGGTGCCGGCGCGACCGCGTTGGCCGGGATCTTGCCCGAGTCCTTCCCATCCCTGCCCGCGGCGGCCTCGAACTTGGGGGCTACCCCCTCGAGCGTCGGGTCGTCAGAGGTGGCCGGCTCCATCGGGACGATCACGGTCCGGGGGTCGGCGGTCCTGACAACGACCCGATTGGAGTTCGAGTCCTCGGCCTCGTTGTAGAAGAAGACGGCTGCCGCGGTGGCACCGAGCGCGACCATTGCCAGGGCGGTCGCACCGACCCAGGCGAGCGGGCGCCTGCGGGTTGCATCGGTCGCGTGTGGCTCCGCATGCGTGCTGGGACGGCGCCGCTCCTTGCCCGCGAGGAAGTCGGAGACCGGCCAGATAAACCGGTCCTCGATCGACCACCAGAGCCGCCGGAACGGCCAGGTGAGGGCGGAGGGTGCCCTGTCCGGCCCCTCCGTGGGCGGTCCCAACCCGTTCTCCTTTTCCTCCCGGATCTCTACTTCCTTCCCTGCCGAAGCGATACAGCTGAAGCCAACCGGGAACGATACCCGGGACGACCTTCCGGTCTCGTAAAGGTCGTGTTGACGAAACAGCGATTCCGCCCTCGAAGAGCGGAATCGGCTTCGTTCAGTCCTTCTCGAAGGTCAGTTCGCCGTCCGCGGTGCCGACGACGACCCGGTCTCCCTCCGAGAATTCGCCCTCGAGCAGCTTCAACGCGAAGGGGTCGACCAGCCGCTTCTGGATGACCCGCTTGAGCGGGCGGGCACCGTAAGTGGGGTCGTAGCCCAGGTTCCCCAGGAGCGTCCTCGCATCGTCGGTCAGGTCGACCTCGATGTCCTTTTCGGCCACCCTGCCCATCAGTTCCCTGATCTGGAGGTCGACGATCTTGTCGATGTCCTCCCGCGAAAGGCGGTGGAAGATCACCTTGTCGTCGATCCGGTTTAGGAACTCCGGCTTGAAGGTGGTGGCGAGGATTTCGTCCACCTGCTCACGGATCTTCTCGTCGACCACCTCGCCGGCGATCTCCTGACTGCCGACGTTCGAGGTCATGATCAGGATCGTGTTGGTGAAGCTGACGGTCCGACCCTGGCCGTCGGTCAAGCGGCCGTCGTCCATCACTTGGAGCAGGGTGTTGAAGACGTCGGGGTGGGCCTTCTCGATCTCGTCGAGGAGGATGACTGCGTAGGGGCGCCTGCGCACCGCCTCGGTTAGCTGGCCCCCTTCCTCGTAGCCGACGTATCCCGGAGGAGCCCCGACCAGCCTCGAGACGGTGTGCTTCTCCATGTACTCGGACATATCGAGTCGGATGATCGCGTCCTCGGAGTCGAACATGAACTCGGCGAGCGCCTTGGCCAGCTCGGTCTTGCCGACCCCGGTCGGCCCCAGGAAGAGGAACGAGCCGATCGGCTGGTTCGGGTCCGACAGGCCGGCCCGAGACCTCCTCAGGGCGTTGGACACAGCGCTGACCGCCTCGTCCTGGCCGATCACCCGCTCGTGCAGGCGGTCCTCGAGGTGGATCAACTTGTCGGCCTCGCCCTCCATCATCCGGCTGACCGGAATGCCGGTCCACTTGGCGACCACCTCGGCCACGTCCTGGTCGGTGACCTCCTCGGTCAGCATCGCCCCGCCTTCGGCCTGGAACTTGGTCAGCTCCTCTTCGGCACCTTCGACCGTCCGTTCGATCTCGGGGATCTCGCTGTAGCGGAGTTCGGCCGCCCGCTCGAGGTTCGCATCCCGCTCGGCCCGCTCGGCCTCGCGGTTCGCTTCCTCGAGGGCCGACTTGCCCTCCTTGATCGCCTCGATCAGCCCCTTCTCCGACTGCCACCTCGCCTTCATCGAGCTGGCCTCCTCGACCAGCTCGGCCAGCTCGGCCTCGAGGGCCTCCAGCCTCGCCTTCGAGGCATCGTCGGTCTCGGCCTTGAGCGCCTCGCGCTCGATCTCCAGCTGCTGGACCCGCCGTTCGACCTCATCTATCTCGGTTGGCATCGAGTCGATCTCGATCTTCAGGCGGGAGGCCGATTCGTCGATCAGGTCGATCGCCTTGTCGGGTAGGAAGCGGTCGGCGATGTAGCGCTCGGAAAGGTTTGCGGCGGCGATGATCGCCGAGTCGGCGATCCGTACGCCGTGGTGGACCTCGTAGCGCTCCTTCAGTCCGCGGAGGATCGCGATCGTCGCCGGCACGTCCGGTTCGCCGACCGTGACCGGCTGGAACCGGCGCTCGAGGGCCGCGTCCTTCTCGATGTGCTGGCGGTACTCGTCCAGGGTGGTCGCTCCGACCGCCCGGAGCTCGCCCCTGGCGAGCATCGGCTTGAGCAGGTTGGCGGCGTCGACCGCGCCCTCGGCCGCCCCGGCCCCGACGATCGTGTGGAGCTCGTCGAGGAAGAGGACGATCTGGCCCTCGGCAGCCTGGACCTCGGTGAGGACGGCCTTGAGCCGCTCCTCGAACTCACCGCGGTATTTCGAGCCGGCGAGCAGGGCACCGATGTCGAGTGCGATCACCCTCCGGTCGCGGAGGCTCTCGGGCACGTCGCCCGAGACGATCCGCTGAGCGAGTCCCTCGACGATCGCGGTCTTGCCGACCCCGGGTTCACCGATCAGGACCGGGTTGTTCTTGGTCCTCCTGGAGAGCACCTGGACCACACGCCGGACCTCTTCGTCCCGGCCGATCACCGGGTCGAGCTTGCCGGCCTCGGCGTCGGCGGTCAGGTCGCGCCCGTACTTCTCGAGGGCCTGGACCTGGTCCTCGGGGTTCGGTGAGTCGACCTTGTGCGGTCCCCTTACCTCGGCGATCGCCCCGGCGAGGGCATCGCGGCTCGGGAGGACCTCGGCCAGCGGGGAGGAGCCATCGGCGATCCCGAGCAGCAGGTGCTCGGTCGAGAGGTACTCATCGCCCATCCCGGCCATCTCTCCCTCGGCCCGGTTGATCACCTGGAGCAGGGAGGAGGAAGGCTTCGGGTCGACCTCGGCGTCACCGGAGAGGGTCGGCAGGTCTGCGATCAGCTGGTCGACCTTGACCCGGACCGCCGGAATATCGGTGCCGAGCTTGGTCAGCACGGCAGGGACCAGCCCCTCCTGCTGGTCGAGCAGGGCGGAGAGCAGGTGGGCGGGGGTTATCTCGGTGTTTCGGTTGCCGATCGCGAGGCGCTGGGCATGTGCCAGAGCCTCCTGGGTCTTCACCGTGAATCGGTCAGGCTGCATTCTGGTCTCCCTTCGCTTCGTCTGGCCGTTGGACCCTCACCCGAACGGGCCGGGCCTCGGTCGGTGGTTTGGGCAGATCGGGCTCATACCGGCCGTAGGGAACGATTTCCGCTCCCAGCTCGCGACGAACCCGGGCCAGCTCGTCGACCAGACGTCGCTCGAACTCACGGGCCCGTTCCCTCATCCGTTCGAGTTCGAGCCGCATCTCGTCGAAGCGGGACTCCATCTCGAGCACCGTCCCGACCCCGGCTAGGTTCAGGCCCTGCTCGGAGGTGAGTCGCTGGATCCTCTTCAGGAGTTCGACGTCGCTTCGCGAGTAAAGGCGGGTGTTCCGCGGCGAGCGTTTGGGGGTGATCAGTCCCTTCGCTTCATATATACGGAGGGTCTGGGGGTGCATGTCGGCCAGCTCGGCCGCCACGGAGATCATGAACACACCCTGTTCCTCACCGATCTCGACCTCCCGCTCCTTTCCGGTGCGATCGGGTTCGATGTCTTTCCCCTCACCCACCGGACTCAGCCTCCCCTGGATCCGGCCCGCGCCCTGGCCAGCAGGTCCTCGCGGGGGTCGCTTCCGTTCATCGTCTCCGCCAGCTGGTCGACCGCCCGACGCTGCTCGTCATCGAGTTCCTTCGGGATCTTCACGTTCATCCGGTACCGGATGTCGCCCCGACCCTTCCCCTTGCCACCGGTGCGGGGTGGTCCTTCGCCCTTCAGGCGGTGGAGGGCACCGTTCTGGGTTCCGGGGGCGACCCGGATCCTCTTGGTCCCGCCGAGGGTCGGCACCTCGATCGTCCCGCCACGGATCGCTTCGGTCACCGAGATCGGGACCTCGACCTCGAGGTTTCCGTCGTCGAGTCGCTTGAAGATCGGGGACGGGGTGACCTGGACCGTCACGAAGAGGTCGCCCGATGGGGCTCCGCGCTCGCCGGCCTCGCCCTTGCCGGCGACTCGGATGCGGCTTCCGTCCTTGACCCCGGCCGGGATCTTCACCCGGTAGCGCTTGGTCTGGTGGGTCCTGCCGCTGCCGCCGCAGGTCCGGCATGGGTCGGGGATGATCTGGCCGGTCCCACCGCACTGGGCGCACGGCTGGCTGATCGAGAAGAAGCCCTGGCCCTGGGAGTCGATCCCGCGGCCCTGGCACGACGGACAGGTCTCCGAGGTCGTCCCGGGCTGGGCGCCGGTCCCCGCGCAGGTCGGGCAGGACTCGGACTTCGGAACGGTGACCGAGATCTGGGTCCCGTCCATCGCGTCGTCGAAGGAGATCCGGACCTCGGTCTCGAGGTCGCGTCCCCGGATCGGGGGCGCCCCGGCACCGGGGCCGGCCCCGCGGTTGAAGATCCCCGAGAAGATGTCGCCGAAGTCGCCCGGAAAGCCACCGGGCTGTCCGCCGAAGCCACCCTGGCCACCAAAACCGCCGAACATCCCGCCGGCGTCGTAGGTCTGGCGCTTTTCGGGATCGGAAAGCACGTCGTAGGCCTCCTGGATCTCCTTGAACCGCTCCTCGGCGGCCGGGTCGTCGGGGTTTCGGTCCGGGTGGTACTCGCGCACCAGTTTGCGGTGCGCCTTCTTCAGCTCCTCGTCGGTCGCATCCTTCGAGACTCCGAGGACTCCATAGAGGTCCTTCGCCATCGTCCGACTCCTACTTCGAGACCACCACGCGGGCGGCCCTGATCACCTGGTCGCCGGCCCGGTAGCCCCGCTGCATCACTTCGAGCACCGTCCCGGAGGCGGTGCCGTCGGCCTCTAGGGCCTGGAGGGCCTCGTGGAGGTTCGGGTCGAACTCTTCGCCGGCCGGATCGAACTGCTCGATTCCGGCCGAGGCGAGCGCACCGACCAGGTCTCGGTAAGCGACGACCAGCCCCTGAAGGGTCACCGGGGAGCCTTCGGGCAGTCCTCCGGCCAGGGCCTCTTCGGGCGAAACGCCCTCGGTCTCCATAGCCCGCTCGAGGTTGTCGAGCGCCCCGATCACGCCATTGGCAACCTCGGTCCGTCCCCGGACCACGGCCTGCTCCGACTCGGTAGCGACTCGCTTTCGGTAATTGTCGAACTCGGCCCTGGTCCTCTGGGCGAGTTCCAGGTATTCGTCCCGCTCCCTGGTCAGCTCGGCCAGCGGATCCTCAGGCGCGGCCTCGTCATCGGCCGGCTCGGTTCCGTTAGTCGTCGCTCCCTCGGGCTGGTCGCCCTCAGGGCTTTCGGGTGCGACTGCGTCGCCGTCGGGGATCTGCTCCCCGACCGGCGCCTGCTCGTCGCCGGTCCGCTCGGGCCCGGCCGGATCCTCGGCCAGCCCGGGCGTCACTTGCCTTCGTCCTCGTCGACGACCTCGGCTTCGATTACCTCTTCCTCGTCATCGGAGGGAGTGCCGTCACCATTCGCGGACCCCTCGGCCTGGGTTGCCTGGGCGGCCTGGTAGACCTTCTCCGAGACCTTGTGGAAGGCGGACTGGAGTGCCTCGGCCTTCTGGTTGATCGCCTCGTCGTCCTCGCCTTCGACCGCCTCACGAACGTCCTTGATCGCGGCGGTGATCAGCTCCCGATCGTCGTCGGCCACCTGGTCGCCCAGCTCCTCGAGTTGCTTCTCGGAGCTGTAAGCGGTGTTCTCGGCGACGTTCCGGGCCTCGGCGAGCTCGCGCTGACGACGATCATCGTCGGCGTGGGCCTCGGCGTCGGAGATCATGTCCTCGATCTCGGTCTCCGAGAGGCCGGACCCGGCCTTGATCTCGATCGTCTGCTCCTTGCCGGTCCCGAGGTCCTTCGCCCCGACGTGGAGGATGCCGTTGGCGTCGATGTCGAAAGTGACCTCGATCTGCGGCATACCCCTGGGGGCAGGCGGGATCCCGGTGAGCTGGAACTTGCCCAGGCTCTTGTTGTAGGAGGCCATCTCGCGCTCACCCTGGAGCACGTGGATCTCGACCGAGGGCTGGTTGTCCTCGGCGGTCGAGAAGACCTCCGACTTCTTGGTCGGGATCGTCGTGTTGCGCTCGATCAGCCTGGTCATCACCCCGCCCTTGGTCTCGATGCCAAGGGTCAGCGGAGTGACGTCGAGCAGCAGCACGTCCTTGACGTCGCCTTCGAGCACACCTGCCTGGATCGCCGCGCCGAGCGAAACGACCTCGTCCGGGTTGACCCCCTGGTGGGGCTCCTTCCCGGTCAGCTCGGTGACCTTCTCCCGGACGGCGGGCATACGGGTCATGCCACCGACCAGGACCACGTGGTCCACGTTGACGTCCCCGGCGTCGGAGAGCGCCTGCTTGACCGGTCCGACCACCCGTTCGATCAGGTCGGCGGTCAGCTCGTTGAGCTTCGACCGGGTCAGCTTGATGTCGAGATGCTTCGGCTGGCCCTCGACCGCCGTGATGAACGGGATGTTGATCTGCGTCTCCTGGGCCGAGGACAGCTCGATCTTGGCCTTCTCGGCAGCCTCGTATAGGCGCTGGAGGGAGTTCTTGTCCTGGGCCAGGTCGACGCCCTGGTCCTTCTTGAACTCGGCGACCAGCCACTCGACGATCGCCTTGTCGAAGTTGTCGCCACCGAGGTGGTTGTCACCGGCGGTCGACTTCACCTCGAAGACCCCGTCACCGATCTCCAGCACTGAAACGTCGAACGTCCCGCCACCGAGGTCGAAGACCAGGATCGTCTGGTCGGTCGCTTCCTTGTCGAGTCCGTACGCGAGCGATGCCGCGGTCGGCTCGTTGATGATCCGCTTGACCTCGAGGCCGGCGATCTTGCCGGCGTCCTTGGTCGCCTGGCGCTGGTCGTCGTTGAAGTAGGCCGGCACGGTGATCACCGCGGCGTCGACCGTCTCGCCGAGCTTGGCCTCAGCGTCGGACTTCAGCTTCTGGAGGATCATTGCGCTGATCTCGGGCGGCGAGTACTGCTCGCCCCGGACCTCGACCCGGACGTCGTCGTTCGGACCGGCGACGACCTTGTACGGGACGATCGTTTCCTCTTCGCCGACCTCGGACTCCTTGCGGCCCATGAACCTCTTGATCGAGAAGATCGTGTTCTCGGGGTTCATCACGGCCTGGCGCTTGGCGACCGTCCCCACCAACCGCTCGTCCTTGTCGTTGAAGGCGACCACCGAGGGGGTGGTCCGCCCACCTTCTGAGTTCTCGAGCACCTCGGGTTCGCCACCTTCGAAGATCGCGACGCACGAGTTGGTCGTGCCGAGGTCGATTCCTATCGTCTTTCCCACAGTCTTTTCTCCTGTTCCATCTGTCTGGCGAAGGCCGGATGTGGCCCCCACTCGTTCTTCCTGGTTTTCAGTCCCCCGCTCCGCGCTGGCCCCAGGCCTTGTGTGGGGCCTTGCGCTTTCCGTGTTGGAGGGCCTTCCGTCAAGCGCTTGAATCCCAGTCAGGGAGCGCTAACTGACCCTAGCGAAGCAGGGAATAAAATCTAAGTGAGTTTATATCAAGGCTGGGCAGGCTTTTCAAGGGAGCGGACCTGAATCACAGTAGGGGAAGGGGTGTGGAGCGCGGTCGTTCGACATGCCGCGATGGGTCGATGGCTGGCGGGCAGGGTCCGCCTACGCCACTCAAGGGGCCCGAAGGTCGTCCCTGGGTGGGGGTTTCTGAGGAGGGCGGTGCCAACCGGGGCGAACCCCGGTTGGCGACACCGTGCCGGGTGCCTAGCCCTGCATCTTCAGCTTGCTGAATACCCCGGCGTGGTCGGAGTTCCAGTAGCCGTTCTCCGGCGAAAGCCCGGTCACGGCCGATCCGATCATCTTGACCTTCTTGGCCGGCTGGTCGGTCAGGATGTGGTCGATATGGTGGTCGAAGTCGCTCCTCGACCCTCCACCATCGGCCGCGATCAGGTCGGCCGTGTTCAGGCAGCAGGAGAGCGGCTTGTAGGTGCTCACATTTCGCATGCCCAGCTTCTTCAGGGCGTTGTAGGCGAAGGTGTCGCCGCAGAGTCCTCCGTTGCCACCCGGCAGGGTCCCAGCTGTGTTTGCCGCACTCGGGCAGTTCGTGTCGACGACGGTCCGATCGTCGGAGTTGAAGTCCCCGACCGCGATGACCGGGAGCTTCGACTTCTTGATCGCCACGTTGTAGAGCTCCTTGGCCTGCTGGCACCGGATCGAGACCTGGTTGGTCGCGTAGGCCGGCGCCGGAGTGGTCATGCAGTCGACCACCTCGTTCTTGTCGTCACCGAATGCCTCGAGGTGGGTGTTGACGAAGGTGAACCAGGGACTGTTCCCGACCTTCGCCTCGACCGAGTTCCAGCCGCGTGTCACGGTCACCGGGACCCCACCGACGACCGGCTTGTAGAGGGTCGAGTAGTTACCACCCTTGGGCTTTCGCGTTCTCACCTTGGGTCCCGAGGAAACCCGGGCGATGATCACGTCCCTCATCGTCAACCGGCCGTTGATGTCGGCATATGGCTTCTCGTAATAGGCCGGCGCCTCGAAGTCGAATTCCTGGGTAACCCGGACTACCCGGTAGAGGTCGAGGCCTTTGCCCTTGTTGATCTCGGCCATCAGCTCCTCGAGGAAGTCGTACTTGACCGTGGTCGCAGTCGACTGGGAGGGATCGCTGATCACGGCCAGGTTGGGCGGCCCGACCGCCCACTTGGCGACCTCCTGAAGGCCGACTAGATCGGGCTTCTTGGAGCGGATCTCGCCGGCGAGGCCCTTCGCCCGGACCGGGAATGCGTTTCCGTCCACCTGACGGAGGATCCCCCCGTTCGCGGCAAAGAAGGCGCCGGCGTTGGGAGCGTTGATCGCATCCGTAAGGTCGGCCCCGAGGTAGACGTTGCGGGTCATCACCTTGATGACCGAGCTCTTCTTGGACTTCTTGGCCGCATCGGAGGGAGATGGCGTCGCAAGCCCGGCTGCGGTGACGGTGACAGCGGCCAGAAGTGCGAGTGCCAGGAGGACCCGCCTCCGGACGGTCACTGCACCGATTACCTCGTGTGATCCCGACTCTACGATCAAGGTTCTCTCCCTCTCTGCTCTCGTTCGCCGGTCAGGGGCCGCACATCGAGGCCGATGACCGGATTTCCATTCGGCATGAAGCCTAACCCCTCAACCCCGGTCCCGCCGGATGGTTGCGCTGCCTGGCCGTTGGTGCCGAACTAGCCGCGGCCGGCGGTCTGGGAAACGAAGTCGGCCACCTCACGGGCACCCGGCCCGGCGAGGATTCCCGCCGGCATCCGTCCCGGGACGGTCGGATCGTCATAACCCTTGCCGATCGCGCTCAGGACCTGGGCGTAGGTGCCTTCCTTCTGGCTCTTCGCATCCGGTCCGGTCGGGGTCCCCGCAGGTGCCAGCTTCTGGTCCAGGTTCGGACCGAAGTTCGAGTAGGTACCGGCGGAGTAGAGGGTGTGGCAGTTGCCGCAGTTCTCGACGAACCGGGTCTGGCCCGCCTTCAGATTGGCGGGAACTTCGGTCTCGCCCCGTTCGGGGTCGGCGTCGGCCCTGAACACCCAGGCCGGGATGACCACGGCGAGGAGCACGATCAGGATGCCGGTGATTACGAAGGGCTTTCGGGACATCTGGTTTCCTGGCCGGACCCCGCGTTCGGGTCCCGGGCCTACCGGAATGATACCGCCCGCCAACCCGGCCGGACGGCTGGCGCTAACGCTCTGTCCAGCGGTCTGGGAAACGGCACATCCGAATCAGCGCGCAGTCCCCGCAGCGCGGGGTCGGGCGACACCGCTCCCGGCCATGGCGGATCAGGTTCATGTGGAACTCGTACGAATCCTCGGGGTCGACCAGCCGGAGCAGCTCGTCGTGGGCCTCCTCGAACGATGCCTTCGGCCTGAAGAGGCCGAGCCTCTCTCCGACCCGCTTGACGTGGACGTCCACCGGGATTTCGGGGTGGTCCCAGGTGAAGACCTGGACGCAGGCAGCGGTCTTCCGTCCCACGCCCGGCAGCGAAGTCAGGAAGTCGATCGCTTCGTCGCGGTCGGCGGTCTCGAGCCAGTCGAGGTCGAGGTCCGGACCGATTCCCTCCAGCACCTGCTTGATCCGGGGCGCCTTCTGCCGGGACAGCCCTCCCGAACGGATCGCCGCCTCGATCTCGTCCACCGGAGCGTCCCGGACCTCCTCCCAGTCCGGGAACCGCTCGACCAGGGAGGCGAAGGCCCGATCCCGGTTCCCGTCGCTGGTCGCCTGGGAGAGGATCGTCCTGACCAGCTCGTCGACCGGCTCCCGGTGGGGGACGTTGACCGGACGGCCGTACATCTCGCGGAGGCGATCGCGGATCCGCCTCACCCGGGCTCGGGTTGGTCGCTTCCAGTCGCTCACGGCCGGGGACCCCAGGAAAGGCAGGCGAGACGGGCCTCTTCCGAGGCGGCCGGGAGGAGTTCGTCGGCCCTGGAGAGGTCCCAGTCGCTCGTTGCCAGGCCGGCGACCAGGCCGGCCAAGAAGGCGTCGCCAGCCCCGAGCGGGCTGACCAACTCGACCGGACGGGGGGTGAATGAGGCCTCGGCTGCACCCCGGGCGACAATTTCACCGGGGCCGTCGGTGATCACGGCGAGCGTTGCCCCCAGTTCGACCAGGGCATCGGCCGCGTCGGTCGGATCGTCGAGGCCGGTCAAGAGCTCGGCCTCTGCCCGGTTTGCCTTGACCACGTCGGAGCGCTCGATCAACTCCCGGGAGTAACGGATCGCATCCCCCTGGTCATCCCAGCGGCCGGGACGGTGATTTGGGTCGATCAACACCGGGAGGCCCCTCTCCCCGGCCAGGTCGACGGCCCTCCTCGTCACCTCCCGTTCGATCTCCCCGACCATCGTGTTGCCCCCGATGACCAGCGATCCGGAGGCATCGAGTGCCTGCTCGAGTGCGGGGGCGCAGACCTCGAATGCCGGGCCCACGTCCTCGCCGTGGACGTCGAAGGAGGGCTCCGCCTCGAGGTCGAAGGTGATCACGGCGACTGGGGTTCGAACCCCCTCGACCGCGGCCAGCCAGGAGGTGTCGACCCCGTCCGACTCGAGTCCGGCCCTGAGCCACCTCCCCCAGCGATCCTGGCCGAGGCCACCGACCAGGGCGACCGGAATCCCAGAGCGGGCCAGGAGGGCGGCGACGTTGGCTGGCGCCCCTCCGTGGTGCGCCTCGAACGGGCCGGGCGCGTCTTCCGGACCGAGGCGTCTCTCGCAGACCAGGTCGAGGATTGCCTCGCCGAGGCAGGCGACCGGGCGGGCGGGCCCGGTCAAGTGGGCTTCGAGGCTGGGCTCGGCAAGTTCGCGATTACAATATTGGCTTCGTGTCTGCCACCATCGAACG
>JBJTBP010000111.1:0-17488 GCA_046091385.1 Solirubrobacterales bacterium
GGCTGCTCCGCCCGGCCGCTGCTCTCGGGATTTCCGCCCTCAGCTGTGCCGCCAACTCATTCAAGACCAGGTAGTGACGGCTCCCACGGTCGGGGTTTCGCCTCTCAGCCCCGGGCCACGAAGCGATTGAGTCTTCAGCTGGGAATGGGAATTCGAGTAGGTCGATACCCTCGCCTGGTTCCTGTTTCACGGTCCCCCTGGTCCCTGGTCAGCCAAGGATCGAGCCTGAGGATCCGTTCAGAATGACGATCAGCGCAATGAAGATCGCGATCGAAAGACCCCTGACCGCAAGATCGATCGTGTTGGGGGCGCCGAGTTCGCGCCGCCGAACCAAAGCCCAGGCGATCAATCCAACGCTCAGTGCAAGGACGATCAGGACCATCCAAACAGACTCCAAGGAGAAGGCTTCAGTGTCCCGCTCCCGGGCAATCTTGTCAGCTCCAGGAAGGGCACCGTCCTTGCCACGCCCGGAGTCCGATCCGGTCAGCCCACCCTGTCGCCTACCCAACGCTTTGCGACCGGCTCCCTTCTCCCTGCCTGCGAGGACTCCGGCAACCACTGCGGAGGCTTGGTCGACCCTCTCGTCTGGAGCTAGCTCTGGCGATCCCGGCTGATCGGGACTGGAATCCCCCGCATCGACAATCGGGTCGTACCCGTACTGGATCTGTGACGGGTTGGCAAGAGCGCCCGGGACGAGGGCAGCACAGAGGACGGCGGCCGCACCGACCGCACCCAGAATCGCAACCATGGTCTTGTTCCTGCTGGTATCTGAATTCACCGCGCAGGTAGCCTAGTGACTCGGACTACTCGACCGATACGGTCAGAGGCGGGCGGGATCGATGAGCTTGCAGGGAAAACAGCTAATCGCGGGCGGCGTTGCGGCAACGCTCGTCCTTCTGGGACTCGACTACGGCGGGTTCAGCGCGTCGGCAACGGCGATCACAGCGATCGTTCTCTGGTGGCTGATCGCGCTCGGGCTCGCGCTTGGTCTCTTTCCCAGGGCCTGGATTCCAGGCTCAGCTTTCTCTGCGGCTGCCCTCTTGGTCGTCTTGACCATCCTGACCGCTGTATCCCTCGAATGGGCATCCGATCGGGGGTTGGCCTTCGCCGAGGCGATCCAGATGGCAATGATCGCCGGGGCCTTCCTTCTTTCCGTCCTCCTCTCCCAGCGAGGAGATGGACGGGCCTGGATGAGGGGGGTGGCTCTAGGGCTATTCGGAATTGTCTTGCTTGGGCTGGTCAGTCGGTTCTTCCCTGGCCTGGGCGATGACCGGGAGCTGACAGCCGAGCTGGGAGAGATTGTCGGTGGCCGGCTTTCATGGCCACTCGGTTACTGGAATGCGATTGGAGCAGTCGCCGCCCTCTACGCAATCCCTGCGACGTTCTTCGGTGGGCACGCCTCGAGCAGGCTCTGGCGGTCCGCAGCGACCGCTTCCCTACCGGCGACCCTCGCCGTTCTTTATCTCTGTTCATCGCGAGGGGCGCTTCTAGCTGCCCTAGCTGGGATTGTGCTTCTGGTCGCCCTCGGACCCAGTCGGACGCCGACGCTGTTCAGCCTTGCGATCGGGGTCTTGGGTGGTTTGGCGCCGGTCTTCGTTGCCTCGCAGTCCTACGATCTGGTCCACGCCCAACCAACCGTCCAGGCGGACGACCAGGGTCTGGTGCTCCTTGCGGTCACCGTAATCGCAACGGCCGCAACCTTCGGAGTCCGGTACCTGCTAGACGAGAGGCTGGCGCACTTCCGCATCCCCACAAGGCTCGGCTGGGTCCTAACCGGGGGACTGTCTGTTCTGGTGATTGCCGGGGCAGTCGTTGCCAGCCCGGTGGAGCGGTTCGAGAACTTCACTGAGCCTCCAACGGAAACCCCTGCGATCAGTGAGGACAGTGCGTACGCCACCGAACATCTGCTCGGCGGAGGAGGCAACGGCAGGTGGCAACTCTGGTCGAGCGCATTCCGAGCCGCAGAAAGCGAGCCACTGAAAGGTGTTGGTGCTGGGGGGTACGCCGAGTGGTTCAAGCAGGATGGGGCTATCTGGTTCAAGACGGTCGATGCCCACTCGACCCCCTTGCAGATCCTGGCTGAACTGGGGATCCCTGGCTTCTTGTTGTTCGCGGCATTTGGACTGGTAACGGTCGTGGCTGGGGCAACCAGACTCCGTCGTGGCCCCTACGCAGAGAGATTGGGAGAGACGCTTCCAGACGATGATCGGGTGAACGAACCTGATTGGACCGAGGTGCCCGTCTGGCTGTCGTTACTCCTAACGGGACTAGTCGCGATATCAGTCGACTGGTCCCTGGAGTTTCCAGTCTTGTCGATTCCCCTGATGATCATCGCCGCGATGCTGTGCGGTCCTGCGTACAAGGTCGCACCAACCCCCAAGGACAACACACGAACCAGATCCCTCCTACTCACCGCAGTACTGGTACCCCTTGCAGGGATCGCGATCGTAATGGCTTGGAAGCAGTACGACTCGGCCAGCTCGATTGAAGCGAGCCGAGAGGCCTCCACCAACAGTGAGCCAGCTCAGGCTCTGACAAGCGCTCGGAAGGCCATCGAGGCAACACCCTGGGCGGGGCTCCCGTACTCCCAGGCTGCCGCGGTCCTCACCTCAATGGTTCGACCGCGTGGAGCCCTTACCTATGCCATCCGTGCCACCCGCAAGTCACCCGCCGAAACAGCTTTCTGGATCCAGCGCGCGAGGATTGAGTCGACGCTCGGTTTCAACCGAGCTGCCTCACGCTCGATAGCGAGGGCGAAGAAAAGTGACCCCGGTGCACCGATCTGGAGTGACCCCTAGGCCCTGACGGGAAGCGAGTGGGGGAACGAGTGGAGTGGAGTTGGAAAGGACTAGTTCGAATCACCACCCAGGAACAAGCTGAGTGACTTCGATCAAATCGTCTGATTCCTGGCAGGCACAATGGTCTGCACCAGCCTTCTTGTTACTTGTGCTGGCTGTGGTTCTACTCTCTGCCTGGTTTTACCTCTTGGGTGAGGAGTTCACTTTCTTCAGGGATGAATGGGATATGTTGCTTTACCGACTGCCGACCGTTGACTCCCTGTTGGCAAGTCACGGAGGACAACAGGTTCCAATCATCAGCGCCTTCTTCCAGGGCGGTTCGAGGGTCTTTGGACTCGACGATTACCAGTACTTCCGGGCTTCTACGGTTCTTCTCCCGGGACTCTGTTCCATCCTGCTCTTTTTCATCTCCTTCCCCCGAATTGGTCCTTGGTTTGCCCTCCTAAGCTCATTCCTGCTACTGGCGCTGGGCGCTTCCTACGAGGTAGCCCTCTGGCCGATGGTCGCGATCACTTTCGCGGGGGCTGCGCTGGCTGGCCTTTCGGCGCTGCTGCTATGCACGAAAGGGGATGTGCGCTACGACGTGGGAGCCGCTGGCCTCCTGGTCGTGACCGTTGCGTTAAGCGGCTTCGGTCTTGTCTTCCTCGTGGGGGTTGCCGCCTACTTGCTCTCTGAACGCAATTCCCCGCGACTTCGCCTCTGGATCCCGGTGCCAGCGTTGATCCTCTACCTCGCCTGGCACTTCTTCTTCCAGACGGTGGGCTCTGAGCCACCACCTGAACTCATCGGCTACGTGGAGTTCCCACTCGCAATGGTCAATTCAGGCATCCACGGAGTGACTGGAATGCCTCTCGGAGTAGACCTGGTCCTAGGCTTGATGTTCCTCGTCGCTGTCTTTTCCGTGCTCTCGAAGGGTGCTCGAGCAAATCCGCTGCTGGTTTCTTCACTTTTGATGCTGGTCGCGTTTCTTGCTCTGTCGACCCAGGCGCGTGGGGGTTTCAGTGACCCCGGAGCCATTAGGTACATATTTCCGACTGTCCTCCTACTACTTCTTGTTCTAGTGGCGCTTCAACCCGAGAGCACACGAGGTCGATACCTCCTCGGTGGCTCATTGATTGTCCTCTGCCTGATCTCGATCCCCCGTGGTATAGCTGAGTATTCGCGAGGGGCGGACAATCTGCGGGAGCAGGCCCGCGTCCTAAAGGCGGAACTGGCGGCCGCTGAGGTGGGCGGAAGGGAGTCGATCGCCCCTGAGACCCCCCTCGCCTCGACTATCTACTCATTCCCAACCTCGTACCACTTCTTCGATGCCGTCGACAGATACTCCAGTTCTCCGGCCCTCACCCTCTCAGAGTTGGAGAACTCATCGGAATCCCAAAGGGAAGCCGCCGACGTCCTCCTGTCAAGAGCCCAAGGGGTGATTCGCCGGCAGCCCAGAGATCGGTTTCTGGCGTTCCTTGCGAAACCCGATACTTCCTGTTCCAGGCTTTTCCCGCCAACTCGGGAGGTCACCCCCTTGGAGCCCGGAGCGCAGCTCTGGGTCTCTTCCTCGACCTCCGGAAACAGCCTCAGCCTCCGTCGGTTTGCGGATGGTTTCTCGTCTGACCGCGTCCCAATCCCAAGAGGGGCAATCCGAGTCAGTTCAAAGGTTGACCGCGCCCCAGGCGTGCCTTGGGAGATGCTGGTAGACGCCAACCGTGGGGAAGTTGGAATCTGCCGGATTGCAGAGCGGCAGTAGATTCCTCGGCTGTGCGTCGAAGGCGATCTCCTCTCTTATCTCTCTTATGAATCAGCCGGAAAGAGACCCCGGGTTTCGACTCCTCATTACCGGTGGAGCGGGGTTCATCGGAGCCAATCTTGGAGTTTCCCTCTCCGGGAGACATCCAAACTGGGAGATCACTGCCCTGGACAACCTCTATCGCCAGGGGTCACGCCTCAATCTGTCGCGCCTGGAGGAAGCCGGGGTCCGCTTCGTCGAGGGTGACGTGCGAATGCCAGAGGACCTACTTCCAGCAGAGAAGTTCGATGCACTGGTCGAGTGCTCGGCCGAACCATCCGTGCTCGCCGGGGCAGGAGACCCCCGGTACGCGATCGAGACCAACCTGATGGGGGCCGCGAACTGCCTGGAGCGTTGCAGAAAGGACAACGCTCATCTGATCTTCCTCTCGACCAGCCGGATCTACCCGGTGGAGGGGCTCTTGGGCCTTGATCTAGAGGATCGTGAGAAGCGTTTCGAGATCGCACCTGACCAGCCGGTCCTAGGCGCCTCACCGGCGGGGATCTCCGAAGAGTTCAACCTCAATGGCTACCGGACGATCTACGGCACCACGAAGCTTGCCGCCGAGATGCTGATCGAGGAGTACGCCGAGGACTTCGGACTTCGGGCAACCATCGATAGGTGCGGCGTGATCGCGGGACCCTGGCAGATGGGAAAGGTCGACCAAGGGGTGTTTGCCTGGTGGCTCCTCTGCCACCTCTTCAGAAGGCCGCTCTCCTACATTGGGTTCGGAGGTGAAGGCAAGCAGGTTCGGGACCTGCTCCACGTAATGGATCTGGTCGATCTCATCGAGCGCCAGCTGGTGGACCCCGGGGAATGGTCAGGGATCGTGGCCAATGTGGGCGGGGGCAGGGAAGGTAGCCTCTCCCTGATCGAGACCACCGAGCTCTGTCGTGAGATCACGGGGAACGAGGTGGCTATAGGCTCAGACTCGGGGACCCGCCCAGGTGATGTGCCGGTCTACGTAAGCGACTGTTCGAGGCTCTATTCGATGACGGACTGGAGGCCGGAGCGAGGCCCGAAGCAGGTGCTGCAAGATCTTTACGGTTGGGCGACGGAACACGAGGTCGAGTTGAAGACCTCGCTCGGATTCAATGACTGAAAATAGGTGATGGTTTTCAGATGGCAAGAGCGATAGTCACGGGCTCAGGCGGGCTGATCGGGTCCGAAGCCGCAAGGCGGCTGGTCGAGGAGGGCTTCGACGTAGTCGGGATCGAAAACGACACCCGTGCCGAGCTGTTCGGGAGCGAGGCGTCCACCTCGCATGTGACGAAGTCCTTGGTCGAGGAACTCGATTCCTTCCGCTTGCTGAATGTCGACATCCGAGACATCGATGCGATTGAGCGGGAGTTCGCTTCGGGGAAGAGGGAAATCGAACTGGTCGTTCACACCGCTGCCCAGCCCTCACACGACTGGGCGGCATCCGACCCCCAGGCCGACTTCACGATCAATGCGAACGGAACCCTGAACCTGCTGGAGGCAACCCGGACCCACTGCCCAGCCGCAACCTTCATCTTCACCTCGACCAACAAGGTCTACGGCGATCGACCGAATCACCTGCCACTTGAGGAAAAGCCGGAGCGGTTGGAATTGCCCGCCGACCACGAGTGGTTCGATGGGATAGACACGACAATGTCAATCGACCGGACGCTCCACTCGCTGTTCGGAGCGTCCAAGGCCGGGGCCGACCTACTGGTCCAGGAGTACGGGAGGTACTTCGACATGCCAACGGTCTGCTTCCGGGCAGGTTGCCTCACCGGACCCAACCACGCTGGGGCTCAGCTTCACGGTTTCCTCGCCTACCTCATGAAGTGCACCGCAACTGGCACTCCCTACACTGTGTTTGGGTACGACGGCAAGCAGGTACGCGACAACCTCCACAGCGCAGACCTGGTCGATGCGTTCCTCCTTTTCCACGGGTCGCCGAGAGCCGGCGCGGTCTACAACATCGGTGGCGGCAGGGGGAATAACTGCTCGATGCTGGAAGCGATCACGCTGTGCGAAAGGATTGCCGGCACGAAGCTCAACTGGACCCTGGGCGACGAGCCAAGGGTCGGGGATCACCGCTGGTGGATCAGCGATCTGGGGGAGTTCGGTAGCGACTACGGGGGTTGGCGCCCGAAGCGGGACCTCGAGGTGATCCTCACCGAGATCCTGGAAGCGAATCATGAGCGCTGGGCCGCCGATTCCGAATGAAGCTGTCTGTCGTCATCCCGGCCCACAACGAGGCCGGGTCTATCGAGCCAACGATCCGGGGCATAGTCGAGACACTCCGGACCGAAGGGATCGACCACGAGGTGGTGGTAGTCAACGATGCGAGCACTGATGAAACCTCAGAGGTCGTGGCAGCGATCTCGACCGACAGCCCCGAGGTCCGTGGCGTCAAGTCGGAGAACCCGCCGGGATTCGGGCTCGCGGTCCGTTACGGACTGGATTGCTTCGAGGGGGACGCGGTCGCGATCGTGATGGCTGATGGATCGGACTCTCCCGATGACCTCGTCACCTACTACCGACTCCTCGAGGATGGGTATGACTGTGCCTTCGGCTCCCGCTTCATTCCTGGAGCTCAGGTCCTTGACTATCCGAGAGTAAAGTTGATCCTCAATCGGATCGCGAACAAGGCAATCCAGCTCCTCTTCCGCCACGGCTACAACGACACGACCAACGCCTTCAAGGCCTACCGGAGGGAGGTGATCGACAGCGTCAGGCCCTTGCTGTCCAATCACTTCAACCTGACGGTCGAATTGCCGCTCAAGGCCATCATCCGCGGCTACTCCTATGCCATCGTCCCTATTTCCTGGACCAATCGGAGGGAAGGTAGCTCAAAGTTCGGAGTGAACGAGATGGGCAGCCGTTATGCCTTCATCATCCTCTACGCCTTCTTGGAACACCACCTCAGTCGCGGCGATTACAGGCGATCAGGGATCCCCAAGCGACGCCCTCAGCCCGGCCTCCGGGCTGAGGACCCCGGCCCGGAGGTTCAGGAACCGCGTTAGTCAGACCCCACCGCCGAGCTTGCGGTGGTCCCAACTGATCGTGTGGACTGGGGTGAACTCGAGAACCACCCGCTTGGGGGCCTGGGCCCGGTAGGCCTCGATCACCTCCGGGGTGGGCTCGACCCCCTCCGGCAGGTAGCGATCGGCCATCCCGATCGCATACTCGACGACGAAGTCGAGGTCGTCGTGGATCACCGTCTCGCACTCGAACATGACCCCACGAAGGTCGCCGTAGGAGTCGTAACCGGCTTCGACCAGCACGGTTGCCCTTGGATCCCTTTCGAGGTTCTTGACCTTCTGGGACTTGCGAAAGGTCCAGGCCAGGATCCGGCCGTCGCGGACCAGGTACCAGAGCGGCATCGAGTGGGGCCAGCCCCGCGGTCCGAAGCTGGAGACGATCGCCACCCTCTCCTCCTCGAGGAAAGCGGCGATTTCCTCCTCCGACATCTTTATCTCTGCCCGGCGGTTCACCTGGCGGAAAGGCTAGCGGCGATCATTCGTCCAGGTCACCCTCGATTCGGCCTTCGGCGACCACCTTCTCGATGTGGGCCTCCATGACCAGGGCCGCGGCCGGACGGAGGTTCTCGGGGACGTCGGACCAGACCTCGGCCAGCAGGGCAGTGCGGGATCTTTCCCCCCTTTCGATCGCCTGCAGCAGGCCTCGCTCCCGGGCCTCCCGGTGCTCGATGTACTCGTCGAGCTTCGCTATCGGGTCGGTGACCCAGGGACCGTGGCCGGGGCAGATCAGGGTCGGAGCCAAGTCCCGAACCTTGGCGAGGGAGTCCATGTAGGCCGCGAGCGAGCCACCGTCCGGGGGGACGACGCTCGAGCCGGTCCCTAGAACCAAGTCACCCGAAAAACAGGCGCCATCTTCAGTCAGGAAGATGAAGTGATCATCGGCGTGGCCGGGGGTGGCGATCGCGGCCAGGGGACCCACTTGCTCACGATCGGCTGGTTCGGTGACTTCGACCCCAAGCAGGTCTACTGCCCCCGAGTGATCCCGATGAGAGTGGGTCAGGAGGACTCCCCCGATCCCTCCGCGAGCCTCTGCTTCCTTCGCGACCAGATCGGCGTGTGCCCGGTCATCCGGACCTGGATCGATCACCCGGCACGGGTCACTCCCGACCAGGTAGGTGTTGGTTCCCTCGAGGGTCATCGGGCCGGGATTGTCGGCCCTGACCCTCAGGATCTCGGGGTGGCCCGGGGCCTGTTCAACCAGTGGCGTCAGGCGGCGAGTTCGCGGCCGATCGCCTCGCGGGCCTCGGGTGGGTCGAGGACGACCAGGTCGCCGGCACCCTTCAAGATCTCGCGGACCAGCCATGAGGTCCCGGCGTAGGGGAACTCGACCACGACCGAGCCATCCTTGAGCTCCTCGATAACCGTTCGCTCTTCCCGCTCCCAGCGAGAGCGCTCCGGTGACACCCAGACCCGGGCGATCGAGGCCTCGGGGACGTGGTCCCCGCTCATCCAGCCCTCGACCTCGGCCATCTCGACGACCTCCTCGCGGGGCTCGAAGGCCTCCTTGGTGATCGTCGCCTCCTTGATCCGGTCCAGCTTGAAGTGGCGGACGGCCTTGCGGGAGAGGTCCCAGCACTCGACGTACCAGCCCTCGCGGCCGTTCTCGAGGCGGTACGGCTCGACCTTCCGCTTGGAGAACTTGTCCTCGTTCTCCTTGTAGTAGTTGATTTCCACGATGTGGTGGGAGGCGATCGCCTGGTTGACGATCCGGGCCGCCTCGGCACCTCCGGACTCGGCGACGACGGCAAGGCCCTCCTGGGCCGGGTCGTGGCCGAGCGCCTCGACCACCTTTTCGCGGGCCGAGTCGAGCCGGGCCTGGGGCATGTGGTCTCCGACCAGGTCGATCGCGGCAACCAGCGCCTTGGCCTCGAGTGGCAGCAGGCGGGCCGGGCGGGCGAAAGAATCGCCGTAGGGCTCGGAGTCGACCTCGATCTCACCGTCGACCACTTCGGCGTAGAGGACGTAGGTACCCCCGCCGAAGTTGACGACGTTAAGAACGTCGAGATCATCCTGGAGTTCCTCCGGAGTCAGTTCGAACCGCTCACAGAGCTCATCCACCGGGATCCGACGCTCCTCCCGGGCGGCGTTGATCAACATCCCGGCCAGGGTGACCAGGCGGCCGAAGCGCTCGGGCCGGATCGTCGCCCCGGAGCGGTCCTTCGAACGACCCTTACGCTCCCGGGCCTGGGCCTTCCGGCGACGGGCTGCCGCGACATCGAAGCCATTGACGTGGCGCTCCCGGAGCAGGGCGACCCGCTCATCGACCGAGGTGGCCAGCTCGGATGGCTCGATCAGGGAGGCGTTCGGGCGCCACTTCAGGATCCAGGCGATCAGCTCCCGCTCGGAAGAGAATTCCGTCTCGAGGACGATCCCGCTCCGTCCAACCCCGTCGGCTGCCTTCGGCCTTGAGACCTCGCCGAACCGGCCGTAGTCCCGCTCGATAAGCCAGGCGATCCGCTGCTTGAAGTGGATCCGGGCCCGACCGACCGTCTCGCCCAACTGCCAGTCGGCCAGCTCGGCGTAGTCGCGGCGGTCGAAATCCTCGGGCGGCTGGAAGTCGTGCTCGGACTTGGTCGCGTAGCCGACCTTCCCCTGGATCCTGGTCAGCCGGAAGACCCGGACCGCTTCGCGTTCGTGGGAGAAACCGATCAGGTAGAACTGCCCGCCGCGAAAGACCAGGTGGTAGGGATCGACCTTGCGGTCGGAGACCTCGTCGCGATCCATCGAGTGGTAGCTGAAGGTGATCGTCTTATGGCGGGAGATCGCGGTCTCGATCCGGGCCAGGCGCTGGGTCGTCTCGCGAGATCCCGAGGTCTTGAACTTGGCCATCGCGACGGGGATCGTCCCTGGCTCGGAGAGCGGGTTCGGATGGCCCCAGGCGACCTGCTGGAGGGCGAGTCGGAGCGGCTCGGCGTAGGCGAACTCTCCTTCGGTCAGCAGGGCAAGCGAGGTCCGGAGGGCGGCAAGCTCGTCATCGGTGAACTCGATCGCCGGCAGGTAGAAGTTCTCTGGCGGGAGCGAATACAGCTCGGCCTCGAAGAAGCCCTCGCCCGGCCGATCGACCTGGAGCTCGATCCCGAGGCTGTCGAGTTCGGCCCTGTCGGCATAGAAACGACGGGCCAAGGCATCCTCGTTCATCACGCTGTAGCCCTCGACCTCACGCTTGATCTCGAGCGCCGAGACCGGCCTCCCCTGGGCCATCAGGAACGAGATCAGCGAAAGCTGCCGAATCAGCTTCTCGGTGTCTTTCGCCATCCCGCTGAAGATACCGACGGGCCGAATCCGGCAATTCCGCGAAACGGCCTCCGTTGCCGGATTTTCCCGGTTTTTTCATCCCTCTGGGGCCGATTTCGAGTCTTCCGTGAACCACCCGACGGGGAAAGGGCCGTCCGGCAACCGGCCCCTGCGGGAAGGGCTTTTCGCCGACCCCGCCGCCTACACTCCCTGCGGTGAACGGGGCCCCGGCCAATGATCCGGAAGCGGCAGGGAAGGTGGTCGGGATCGTCGGTCTCGGCTACGTCGGCCTGCCCCTGGCGGTCGCCTTTGCCGAGGCCGGAGTGGAGGTGGTGGGGCTCGACTCCGACCGGGCCAAGGTCGAGGCCTTGAACCGCGGGGAGAGCTACGTCGAGGATGTCCCCGACTCGGCCCTGGCCTCGCTCGAGGGTAGCTTCACCGCGACCACCGAGTTCGGGGACCTTGCCGATACCGACACGATCGTGGTCTGCGTCCCGACCCCCCTGACCGAGTCGCGGGAGCCCGACCTCTCCTTCCTCGAGGCGGCCGGCGAAGCCCTGGCCGAGGTGATCCGGAAGGGCCAGACCGTGATCCTCGAGTCGACCACCTACCCCGGCACCACCAGGGAGGTACTGAGACCACTGCTCGAGAAGTCGGGCCTCCGGGCCGGGGAGGATTTCCACCTCGCCTTCTCACCGGAGCGGATCGACCCGGGGAGGACCGACTACACGCTCAGGACCACCCCGAAGCTGGTCGGCGGGATCGACCCGGCGAGCACCGAGAGCGCCGCCACCGCCTACGAGTTGATCTGTGATGAGGTGGTGAGGCTCTCCGGACCGGATGCGGCCGAGATGGCGAAGCTGCTCGAGAACGTCTTCCGCTCGGTCAACATCGCCCTGGTAAACGAACTGGCCCAGCTCTGCGAGCGGCTCGGGGTGGACGTCTGGGAGGTGGTCGATGCGGCGGCGACCAAACCGTTCGGGTTCATGCGGTTCGACCCGGGACCCGGAATGGGCGGTCACTGCCTGCCGATCGATCCCTTCTACCTCGCCTACCGGGCCAAGCAGTACGACTTTCCACCGGAGTTCGTCGAACTCGCCGGGAAGATCAACCAGTCACAGCCCGAGTTCTGCGTCGCCCTCGCCGGAAAGGCGCTCGGTGATGCGGAGCTGGAAGTGGAGGGCTCGAAGGTGCTGGTCCTCGGCGTCGCCTACAAACCGGGGGTCGGGGACACCAGGGAGTCACCGGCGATCCGGATCATTTCGCTGCTCGAGGAACAGGGGGCAGTGGTCTCCTTCCACGACCCACACGTGCCAGAGCTGCCTGACGGTCGAAAGGGAGTCGATCTGGATCCGGCGCTTGCAGAGACCGACCTGGCGATCATCGTCACCGCCCATCCGGAGTTCGACCCGGGGGAGATTGTCGATGGAGCCGAGCGGGTGCTCGACCTGCGCGGGGTGACCCGCGACCTCGAGGCCGACAACGTCACCCTTCTCTGAGCTTGAGGAGAGAACCGGGGCATGTCGGGGCCGGGCCGACTCAAGGGAGGGGGAGTCGACCCGGGCGTCTCCGACAACAGTCGGCGAGGGTTACCCGCGACTGATACTGCCTGCGGTAAGGGATAACCGCTTGTTGGCAGCAAGTCCAAGGTAGCAAAAGCGGGGTTTCAGCCCGGTGTCCGCGAAGGGCGGTGGATCAGGGCGATCGATCCATCCAGATCACCTGATCGCGACCTGGACCGACCCCGACCAGGACGACCGGAACACCCACCGTCTCGCTCACGAAATCGATGTAGTTTCGGGCCTCGGGCGGAAGGTCGCCTGGCTCCCGCGCGTCGGTGACCTCCTCTCCAAATCCCGGGAATTCCTCGTACTCGGGAGTCACCCCGTGGAGGATCGTCTGGTGGTAGGGGAACTCGTCGAGGAGCGCCCCCTCCTTCGAGCGGTACCGGACCGCGACCTTGATCGTGTCGAGCCCGGCGAGGACGTCGAGCTTGGTCATCGCCAGCGCCGAAGTGCCGTTCAGCCGAACTGCGTAGCGGAGCGCCACCAGGTCGAGCCAGCCGCATCGCCTCGGCCTGCCGGTGGTGGTGCCGAACTCATGTCCCTTCTCGGACATATGGCGACCGGCCTCATCATCGATCTCGGTCGGGAAAGGTCCGGAACCGACCCTGGTCGGGTAGGCCTTGACCACACCCCAGACCCGCTCGATGTCGGTCGGCCCGACCCCAGCCCCGGCACAGGCCGCACCGGCAATCGGGTTGGACGAAGTGACGAAGGGGTAGGTGCCGTGGTCGAGGTCGAGCAGGGCGGCCTGGGCCCCCTCGAAGATCACCGTCCGGCCGGCGTCCAGCTCGGTCCAGCAAAGCCGGGCAGTGTCGGTGATGTAGGGCTCGAGCCGATGGCCGTAGGCGAGGTACTCCTCGGTCAAAGTGTGAAGGTCGAGTCGATCGTCGGGGACGTCACCGTCCTCGGGCTCGCCCTCCTTTCGGAGCTTGCGGCGGCGGACCGAGAGCTCCCGAAGCGCCTGCTGCTTGCTTTCCAGCGCGGTCATGATCTTCTTGCGAAGGATCTTCTCGTCGAGCAGGTCCTGGACTCGTACCCCTAACCGGAGTGCTTTGTCGGCGTAAGCCGGGCCGATCCCCCTGCGGGTGGTCCCGATCGAGAGCTTCCCCAGCTTGAGTTCATCGGCCGTGTCGAGCAGCACGTGGTAGGGCATGATCAGGTGGGCGTTAGAGGAGATCCGGAGGTTGGCGGGGCTCACGCCGACCTTCCTCAAACCCTCAATCTCGTCCAGCAGGACCCCGGGGTCGATCACCACCCCGTTTCCGATCACGCAGAGCTTGTCCTCGTGGAGGATTCCGGAGGGGATCAGGTGGAACTTGTAAGTCTCGCCGTCGTGGACGATCGTGTGGCCGGCGTTGTTGCCGCCCTGAAACCGGACGATCGCCGATGCGTCGGCGGCGAGCAGGTCGGTGATCTTCCCCTTCCCCTCGTCGCCCCACTGGGTGCCAACTATCGCCACGCCGGGCATTTCCGCTCCAGTCTAGGGAGGTGGTCCGGTCAGTCCGCCCGGGACTCCGGCGGCCGGAATTCGAGTCGGTGGTCGGTGCCGTAGAGCGGCAGCGGATCACCGCAGATCTCGACCAGGCGGGAGAGGATCCGGTCTCCCAGCTGATCCTCCAGCTGGGACTGATCGAAGTTGGTGGTGACCAGGATCGAGTTCTGGCGCTCGTAGCGCTCGTTGATCAGGGCGTAGAGCTGTTCGAGCACCCACTCGGTCCGCTTCTCGGTGCCCAGGTCCTCGAGGTGGAGCAGGTCGACTGAGCAGAGCGACTCGAAGAACTCGGTGTAGGAGTCGCCCTCCGGGCCGGCGTCGTAGGTGGCACGGATCCGGGCGAACAGCTTCGGCAGCGAGTAGATCGCGACGGTCCGGTCGCGCTTCAAGGCCTCCTTGGAGACAAGCATCGCCAGGCTGGTCTTTCCCGTTCCGGTATCGCCCATCAGCCAGAGGCCCCGGCCCTCGGCGAGGTTCCGGTCGAGGTCCTCGACCCAGTCCCTGACCGCGTTGACCACGACCGAGTCGATCTCCGTAATTGGTGGCCGGTCGAAGGAAACTCCCCGGTAGCGGGCAGGGATGACCGAGTTGACCCCGGCGCTCCTCGCCCGGGCGAGCCTCGGGGCGAGGCAGTCGCACTCGTAGGCGAGGCCGTCCTCACCAAGGATCCAGCCCGATCCGTCACAGCGGCCGAGCGGGCAGGCGTGGCCGCTTCCGTTACGGGAGAGGCCGTTCGAGTCCGACGCCATCAGATCTGCTCGGTCTCGGGTTCGGTCTCCTGCTCAGCCCGGACGGCCGGCGGGGACCCTTCGCCAGTCGGGTGCTCGGGTGCGCGCTCGGCGAACTTCGGGTAGTCGGGAAGGAAGGTCAGGTTGACCGTGCCGACCGGTCCGTTCCTGTGCTTGGCGAGGATCACCTCGGCAGTTCCGTCGCGCTCCTCGGGCTTTCGATAGACGTCCTCGCGGTAGAGAAAGGCAACGACGTCGGCGTCCTGCTCGATGTTGCCGGAATCGCGAAGGTCGGAGAGGATCGGCCGCTTGTCGGTCCGGGCCTCGTTTGCCCGGGAGTGCTGGGAGAGGGCGACCACGGGCACCTCCAGCTCATTGGCGAGGAGCTTCAGCCCGCGGGAGATCAAACCGACCTTCTCGACCATCGAGCTCCGCGACTCATCCATCCTCATCAGCTGGAGGTAGTCGACGATGATCAGGCCGAGGCCACCATTGGCCTGCTCCTGGGCATGGAGGCGGCGGGCCTTCGCCCTCAGGTCGAGTAGACCCAGGTCGGAGGTCACGTCGATCCAGAGCGGTGCCTCGGCCAGTGCGTTGCAGGCGCCGACCACCTTGTCCCAGTCCCGCTGGCCGACCTTGCCCTTGCGAAGGCGATCGCCGTAGACCCGTGCCTGGGATGCGATGAAGCGCTGGGCGAGCTCCATCTCCGACATCTCGAGGGAGAAAAAGGCGACCGGGCGTCCGAGCTTTACCGCAGCATGCTCGGCGATGTTGGCGACGAAGGCCGACTTACCGACCGAGGGGCTGGCGGCGATGATGATCAGGTTGGAGGGCTGGAAGCCGCCGGTCAGCTCGTCGAGACGGGGGAAGCCGGTCGGGGTGCCGGTCAGCTCGATCTCGCCCTTGCTCAGCTTCTCGAGTCGCTCGACCTCGTCGTCGAGGACATCGGCCAGTCGGCGGAAGTCGGATGACTGGTCCTTGTGGGCCACCTCGAAGAGCAGCTGCTCGGCCCGCTCGGAGAGCTCATCGGCGGTGCCGTCACGCTCGTTCACCCAGGAGCCGATCTCGTAGCTCGTCTCGAGCAGACGGCGGAGCAGGGCGGTCTCGCGGACGATCTGGGCGTAGTTCCGGGCATTGCCGGGCGCGGGGACCTTGGCCGCGAGTTCGGAGACGTAGTTCGCCCCGCCGGCCTCGTCGGTCCGGCCGGTCGAGTCGAGAGCCGCCCGCACGGTCAACTCGTCGCAGGCGTCCCCCTTGGCGTAGAGGTCGAGCATCACCTCGAAGATCGCCCGGTGGCGGTCGAGGTAGAAGTCCTCGGTCCTCAGGCGGACGTCATCGATAACCCGCCCTACGGCCGGATCGCTGACCAGCATCGCTCCGAGGACCGAAGCTTCGGCCTCGGTGTCGTGGGGAGGGCCCTCCGGGGCTATTTCTCTTCGGCGACGATCGTCTTGACCGAAGCCGTGGCGCCGCCCGGAATCTCGACCTCGATCATGTAGGTGCCAATCTCGTGAATCGGGACGTCGAGCCGGATCTTCCGGCGGTCGATCTTCAGGCCCCGTGCATCACGGATGGCGTCGGCGATCTCCTTGTTGGTGACCGACCCGTAGAGCTTTCCGTCCTCCCCTGCCCTGTGCTGGATGGTCAGCACGGTCTTGGAGAGAAGCGATGCGATCTCGCCCGCCTTCGCGGCAGCTTCACGCTCGGCCTTCTCGGCCGCTTCCTTCCGCCTGATCGCCTCCTCGAGGGCGCCGGGGGATGCCGGCTGGGCGAGACCCCTCGGCTGGAGGTAGTTCCTCAGGTAACCCGGGGAGACCTCGACTGCGGTGCCGTTCTCGCCAAGCCCCTCGACGTCCTGTAGCAGGATCGCCTGGGCCATTACCTGGCCTTCACGTAGGGGAGCAGCGCCAGCTCCCGGGCCCGCTTGACCGCGAGCGCGAGCTGACGCTGGTGGCGACGGGAAAGCCCGGTCACCCGGCGGGAGCGCATCTTGCCCCGGTCCGAGATGAACTTGCGGATCAGGTTGAGGTCCTTGTAGTCGATGTTCTCGACCGGGATCTTCGTGTACTTGCGCGGGCGGTAGCGGTCGCTGAACCGGCGACTCCGCCTGCCAGATGATTCCCGTGTCTTTGCCATCTAACCGTTTCCTCTGTTTCCGTTTTCGGCGCGTTTCTCCCGCCCGAACTCGGAGGAAACCGGGTCGGGGCGAAAGAAGGACTTTACCGCCTCCTGTACGGCGGGGTTGGATCGCTCAGAACGGGATGTCGTCGTCCGGGGCGGCCCCGGATGGCGCGAAATCCCCGGAGTCGGCCGGTACGTCGGCTGCGGGGGCGAACCCGCCACCGTTCTGGCCACCCGGAGCCGAGCCGTCCCTCGATCCGAGGAACTGGACCTGGTCGGCGACGATCTCGACCGTCTGGCGCTTGCCGGAGCCGTCCTTGGCCTCCCACTCCCGCCAGTCGAGCCGACCGTCTACGGCCACCGGCCTGCCCTTGGACAGGTAGGTCGAGCAGTTCTCGCCCTGGGCTCCCCAGACGGTCACGTTGAAGTAGTTGGGCTTGTCGACCCACTGGCCGCTCTCGTCCTTGCGCCGCCCGTTTACGGCCACCCGCAGGCTGCAGACCGCGGTCCCTGCGTTCGTGTGCCGAAGCTCGGGGTCGGCGGTCAGGTTGCCCGTGATCGTGACCCTGTTGATGTTCTCAGCCATTGTGTGTTCGCTCCTCTCAGTTCGTTTCGTTCACCACAGCAGCCAGGTCTTCAGTCGCCCTTTCGGGCCGATATCTGACGACCGCTGAGGAATTTATCCGGGATGACTGACGGTTCAGGGCCGGACCGACCCGATCTCTCCCCCCGACCCCGGAAACTCCGCGATCTCCCTCC
>JBJTBP010000112.1:0-13334 GCA_046091385.1 Solirubrobacterales bacterium
CGGTTCCGGCGGGGCGTCGGCTCGCCGCCGCGGTTCGCGTCGCCCAGCCCGATCGGTGGACCGGGGCGGCTTTCGGTCAGGGCTAGGGCGCCACCGACCACGACGAGGGTGAGGGGCGGAGGGCCCGAAGGAGGGGTGGAAGCCCTAAGTCGGGTCCAGGGCGTGGCCGGTCAAGGGGTTTCGGGAAAAAAATTTCCCGCCGGGAACACTTGTTCGCATGAGGGTTATGGAGGTCGCTTTGGGAGCGGAATCCAGGGGTCGGGCCGGAGTGGGCCGGAGGGGCCGAAAAGGCAGTGATGTGGGCTGTCGTGTTGCAAAGTGGGAGAAAGTGGGGTAGCGTGCCGGTCAGTTGAAGCCAAGGACCGGGGTGATGAGGTTCCTCCCACTTCGTCACCCCGGTTCGAATCTCCAACTCGAGGGCCCCGAGCGGCCCACACGGAACTTTCGGTCACGACCAAGGCGATACGAGGGCGAGAGGAAGAAAGAGGGACGAAGGTGGCTTTCTGGGGCCAGTACGAACACAGCCTCGATTCGAAGGACCGCCTTACCGTCCCGGCCGGCTTTCGCGAGGCCCTGGCCGGACCGCTGGTACTGGCCCAGGGGCCGGATGCCTGTCTCTGGCTGATGACCGAGAAGGCCTTCGATTCGATGTCGGACCAGTACATCGCTCCTCACAGCCCGTTCGGGGAAAACGCCCGGAAGATGCGCCGCCTGTTCAACTCCGGCGCCGCCGAGGGCGAGCTCGATTCGGCCGGCCGGGTGAGGATCCCGGGCCACCTTGCCGAGAGCGCGGGCCTGAAGGACTCCTGCACCGTCATCGGCGCAGGGGAGTATCTGGAGATCTGGTCGACCAAGAGCTGGAACAGCGAGCAGGAGAAGCTCCGCAAGGAGTTCCCCGAAATAGCCGAGGGCATGTCGGAGGCGGGAGCGTGACCGCCGCTGCGGCGCTCACGGCCTGGGAGCGGACAGTGAACCCACCGGCCGAAGACCACGTGCCAGTCCTGGCGACCGAGCTGGTCGACCTGCTCGACCCGAAGCCGGGCGAGACGGTGGTCGACTGCACCTTCGGTGGCGGAGGCCACGCCCGTCTCTTCGCCGAGCGGATCGGTCCGGGGGGCACCCTGATCGCGATCGATCGTGACCCCGTAGCCGCCGAGAGGTTCGCTGCCTTCGAGGCCGGGGCCGGGTGTCGGACCCGGTTCATCTCCGGCGAGTTCAGCGAGGCCCTGCTGGGCCTGCGCGAAGAGGGGGTGGGCGTAGATGCCCTCTACATGGACCTCGGAATGTCATCGCTCCAGCTCGATGCGGCCGAACGGGGGTTCTCCTATTCTCACGAGGCGCCGCTCGACATGCGGATGGATCCGCGCCAGGAGCTGACCGCGGCGACGATCGTCAACGAGTGGCCCGAGTCGAGGCTCCGCCAGGTCTTGAAGACCCTCGGCGAGGAGCGTTACTCCGCCGGCATCGCCCGGGAGATCGTCGCCAGGCGCCCGCTCGAGACGACTTCCGATCTGGCCGAGGCGGCCCGCGCCGGGATGCCGACCGCGGCCCGGTTCGGCTCGGCCCACCCGGCACGGAGGACCTTCCAGGCCCTTCGGATCGCCGTCAACGGTGAGCTCGAGTCGATCGACGCCGCCCTCCCGATCGCCTGGGACGTCATCCCGATCGGTGGTCGGATGGGAGTCATCTCCTTCCACTCCCTCGAGGACCGAAGGGTCAAGCGCTTCTTCGCCGGGCTGGCCCAGGGCTGCACCTGCCCGCCCGAGATCCCGGTCTGCGTATGCGGGCACGAGCCCGAGGCGGAACTCCTGACCAGGCGCCCGGTGATGCCGTCGGCCGAAGAGGTCGAACGGAACCCCCGGGCCAGGTCGGCCCGGCTCCGGGTGGCGCTCAAGCTGGAGGAGGGTGACTGATGGCCCCTCCGACCCAGGCCGCTTCGGTGCTGCCGGCTCCATCGCGCCGACGGGCTCCCCGTCCGGCCCCGCGCCCTGCCCGCCACGCCGCAAGGCGGAGGAAGACCTTCGCCATTCACTCTGCGCGGGTGGCCGAGGCAGTAGTCGCCCTGCAGGATTCGGGCGCCGTCAAGGGTCTCTCCCGGACCCGTACCTGGATCGTGGTCATCGCGATCCTGCTCACCGGGCTCGTCGCGGTCAACCTGGTCGCGGTCAACTTCGGCACCCAGGCGAGCAGGAACCTGACCCAGACCCAGGCGCTCGAGAGGCGAAATGTGATCCTCGAGTCGACCGGTATAGCCGCCATCTCCGTACCCGAGGTGAGGGAGGGGGCGACCGAGATGGGGATGGTCTCGCCCGACCCGACCACGGTCCGTTTCGTCGAGCACTCCCCGGAAGACATCGCTGCGGCGGCCCAGCGGCTCGCCGCCGAAGGGGGATGACCCCCAAGTGATCCGTCCCCAGGCTCGGGTCGGTCTCCTCTTCTTCGCATCCCTCCTCCTTCTGCTCGGCCTGTTCGCGCGCTCGTTCTGGCTCCAGGGGGTAAACGGCGAGGCCTTCGCCCGGGATGCCCAGGGCCAGCAACAGGAGGTCCTTCAGGTACCAGGCCTTCGGGGGGAGATCCAGGATCGCTCCGGCAGGCCCCTGGCGGGCTCCGAGCCGGGAATGAGCATCTTCGCGACCCCGTACCAGGTAACGGATGCACCGAAGCAGGCCGAGGAGCTGGCCAATGCCCTCGGGGCCGACCCGACCGATGTGCTCGATTCGATCACTGCCGAGGGTGGCTTCTCCTACGTCGAGAAGAAGGTCGACCTGGTCAGGGCGGCCGCGGTCGAGCGGCTGGGCTATGAGGCGATCGGCCAGCATCCCGACACGATCCGGACCCGGCCCCAGGGCGAGCTGGCGGCCCAGGTGGTCGGCGCGGTATCCCCGGAGGGCAAGGGGCTGACCGGGCTCGAGCAGCAGTACGACGGGGTCCTCCACGGGGTCGACGGCGAACAGCTGATCGTCCAGGACGCGACCCAGTCACCGATTTCGTTCGAGACCCTCACCGATCCCCAGGATGGCCAGGCGATCCAGCTGACCCTCGACGCAGCGATCCAGGCCGAGGCCGAGCGGGTGATGACCGAGGTGGGGGATGCGAACGATCCGGTCAACGCCTCGATGGTCGTGCTCGACGCCCACACTTCGGACGTCCTGGCGATGGCCAACTATCCCGGGCTCGACCTCGACCACCTCGAGGACGCCGACGAGGAGGACCTCCGGAACGTCGCCACCTCCTACACCTACGAGCCGGGCTCGACCTTCAAGGCGATCACCGTGGCCTCGGCCCTCGAGCAGGGCACGGTGACCCCCGAGAGCGCCTTCACCCTGGCACCGACCTACACCCTCTACGACCGAACGGTCGAGGAGGCACACCCACGGGGCACGGTCACCCTGAGCGTCGGCGACATCCTCGCCCAGTCCTCGAACGTCGGAGCGATCACGATCGGTATGGGAGTCGGGGGCCGGAGCTTCTCGAAGTGGATCGAGCGGTTCGGGTTCGGGAACCAGACCGGGGTCGAGTTCCCGGCCGAGGAGCAGGGAATCGTGCCGCCTTACGAGGACTGGTCGGGGACGACGATGATCAACCTCCCGATCGGCCAGGGCCTATCGGTGACCCCATTGCAGATGGCGACCGCCTACGCGGCGCTGGCCAGCGACGGCAAGTTGAGGAAGCCCCGGCTCGTCCAGTCGGTGGCCGGAAGGGAGATCCCGATCGACCGGGGCAAGGAGGTCGTCTCCCCGGAAACGGCCCTCGAGGTCCGGAGGATGCTCGAGGGGGTACTCGCAGCGGGCGGTACGGCATCCGAGGTCGACGTCCACGGCTACTCGGCCGCCGGCAAGACCGGGACGGCCCAGATCGCCGAGGACGGCGGCTACTCCGAGACCCGCTACGTCGCTTCCTTCGTCGGGATGGCCCCGGTCGAGGACCCCGAGATCGTCGTCTCGGTGATGGTCAACGAGCCGAGCTACGGCTACTCGGGCGGTGAGGTCGCGGCGCCTGCCTTCGGTCAGATCGCCGAGTTCGCCCTGCCCTACCTCGGGGTACCCACCGACTAGCTACCTAGAATCGGCCCATGCGGCTCGACCAGATCGCCGGTCGCCTCGAGGACGCGAGGATCGAGGGCGACCCCTCGACCGAGGTCTCCGGACTGGCCTACGACAACCGGAAGGTCGAGCCCGGATGGCTCTACTTCTGCGTTCCGGGCTCGGTCACCGACGGGCACCTTTTCGCGCCCGAAGCCGTCTCGGCCGGGGCATCGGCCCTGGTGGTCGACCGTCCACTCGGCCTCGAGGTTGCCGAGGTGGAGGTCCCGGACGTCCGCCAGGCGATGGCCCCGATCGCGGCCGAGTTCGAAGGGGATCCGACCGCATCGCTGACCGTGGCCGGGATCACCGGCACCAACGGCAAGACGACCACCGCCTTCCTGCTGAGCGACCTGCTCGAGGCAGATGGCAGGCAGACCGGCCTGATCGGAACGGTCAGGCAGGTGGTCGGGGGGAGGGAAGAGGAGGTCGAGCGAACCACCCCGGAGTCGGTCGACCTCCAGGCGACCTTCCGCCGCATGCTCGACCAGGGGGATTCGGCCTGCGTGATGGAGGTCTCCTCCCACGCCCTCGACCAGCACCGGGCCGACGCGATCCGGTTCGACCTTGCCGTCTTCACCAACCTGACCCAGGACCACCTCGACTACCACGGCGACATGGAGTCCTACTTCCTGGCGAAACGACGACTCTTCGAGATGGAGCCCCGGGTCGCCCTGGTCAACGCCGATGACCCCTACGGCAGGAGATTGGTCGAGGAGTTCGGCGCGACCACCTTCTCGACGGCCGGAGAGCAGGCGGACTTCGTGGCCCGTGGGATCGAGTTCGACCGAGCCGGTGCGCGGTTTACGGTCGACTCCCCGGATGGGGTGCTCCGGGTCGAGGTACCCCTGGCAGGTGCCTTCAACGTCTCGAATGCGGTGGCGTCGCTGGCCGGGGCGATCTTGCTCGGGGTCGAGCCGGAGGTGGCCGTCCGAGGCCTTGCCGGGGCCTCGCCGGTGCCGGGCAGACTCGAACCGGTCGACCAAGGCCAGGACTTCGCCGTGTTCGTCGACTACGCCCACACCCCCGACTCGGTCGCAAACGTCCTCGAGGCGGCAAGGGAGCTGACCCGGAACAGGCTGATCACGGTGATCGGGGCCGGTGGGGATCGCGACCGGGGAAAGCGACCGTTGATGGGCGAGGCGGCCGGGCGGCTCTCCGACCTGACCGTCGTGACCTCGGACAATCCCCGCTCGGAGCCGCCCGAGCTGATCGTCGGTGAGGTGGCGGCCGGGATCCCGGCAGGTTGCGAGCTCGTGGTCGAGGTGGATCGGGACGCTGCGATCGGGCGAGCGATCGAGGCGGCGGGTCCGGGGGACACGGTTGTGATTGCCGGCAAGGGGCACGAGCAGGGCCAGGAGTTCGAGGACGGTCGAAAGATCCCCTTCGATGACCGGGAAGTCGCCCGGCGGCACCTCGGGGGCCGGTCGTGATCGACCTTTCACCGGACCTGATCGCCCAGGGCCTCGGTGTGGAGGTCGTCCAGGAGGGCGGCCCCGGCGGGCCGGCCCGGGCCTCGATCGACAGCCGGGCGCTCGAACCCGGCGACCTCTTCTTCGGCCTTCCTGGCGAGAGGGTCGATGGCGGTGAGTTTGCCGGTCAGGCCCTCGAGGCCGGCGCCTGGGGGGTCGTGGTCACTCCGGAGAGGGCCGCCGAGCTGGTCGGAGGTGAGAGGGTCGGGTGGATCTTCTCGACCCCCGATCCGCTGAATGCCCTCCAGGGCCTGGCCACCGCCTGGCGTCGGCAGCTCGGCGTCCCGGTGCTGGGAATAACCGGCTCGGTCGGAAAGACCAGCGTCAAGGACATCGCCCGGGCGATCCTCCCGGGACGGGTCCACGCTAACGAGCAGAACCTGAACACCGAGATCGGGCTGCCGCTGACCATCCTCTCGGCCCCCCGGGACACCGACCTGCTGGTCCTGGAGATGGCGATGAGGGGGTTCGGCCAGATCGCCCTGCTTGCCGAGGTCGCCGAGCCAAACGTCGGAGTGATCACCTGTGTGGAGCCGGTCCACGTCGAGCTGGTCGGCTCGGTCGAGGGGGTGGCGAAGGCGAAGGCCGAGCTGATCGATGGTCTACCCGGGGACGGCACCCTGGTGGCCCAGGCCGACCCCGGACTGCTCGCCCCCCATCTCGACCGCGCCCCGTCCCTGATCACCTTTGGCGATGGAGGCGACGTCTTCGCTGATGGTGATGGGGTGGAGGTCTCGGACGGCTCCCTCGCAGCCACCGTCCATACCCCGGCTGGGAAGGAGCGGTTCTCCTTCCCCTTCTCCGAGCGGCACAACCTCGAGAACGCCCTCGCGGCGATCGCGGCCGGGATCGCACTCGGGTTCAGCCCGGCGGAGATGTCCGCCGGGACTGGTCGAATACGGCTGTCCAGCCTGAGGGGTGAGCGGGTCGAGCTCCCGGGTGGCGCCGTCTTGATCAATGACTGCTACAACGCCAATCCCGTCTCGATGAGGGCTGCGCTGGGGAACCTGTCCTCGGAGCCTGCCGAGAGCAGGATCGCCGTTCTGGGACTGATGGGCGAACTGGGGGAAGAGGCCGAGGCCTACCACTCCGAGGTCGGGGAGATCGCCCGTGAAGCCGGGATCGACCTGGTGATCGGAGTCGGCCCGGAGGCTGCCGGATACCGGCCGGACGTCCTGGTGGATGACCCGGCGGGGGCGGCAGCCGAGCTATCTGGACGGGACCGGCCGGGCACGGTAGTGCTGGTCAAGGGTTCCCGTTCGGCCGGGCTCGAGGCGGTCGCCCAGGCGCTCACCGGCAAGGCCGACTGATGGGCGAGATCGTCATCGGTGGCATGGCGGCGATGCTGCTCTGCCTCTTCCTCTCGCCCCGGTTCATCCGGATGCTGACCAGGCGGGAGTTCGGCCAGCAGATAAGGGAGGAGGGGCCGACCGAACACCAGATCAAGGCCGGTACCCCGACGATGGGTGGCATGATCATCTTCGTTGCCGTCGCGGTCCCCTTCCTCCTCCTCCACGAGGGCGGCAGGGACGGGATAGCCGCCCTGACCGTGTTCGGGATCTCCCTGGGTTGCGCTGCGCTGGGATTCGCCGACGACTACATAAAGATCGTCAAGCAGCGCTCGCTCGGCCTCCCGGCGCGCTACAAGCTCCTGGTCCAGGTGCTGCTTGCCCTGATCCTCTGGTGGGTCGCCCGGCATGAGCTGGGTCTCGAGCCGGAGTTGTTCCTGAGGATCGGCGGTGACGCCAGCATCTACATCGGCCCGGTCCTCTACTTCATCCTCGTCTTCCTGGTTATCGCCGGGTCGACCAACGGGGTCAACCTGACCGACGGACTCGACGGCCTGGCCGCCGGGGCCAGCGCGATCGTCCTCCTCACCTACACCGCAATCTGTTACGTCACGGTCGGCCAGCAGGACCTGGCGCTCCTGGCGGTCTGTTTCGTCGGAGGATGCATCGGCTTCCTCTGGTTCAACGCCTTCCCGGCCTCGATCTTCATGGGGGATACCGGCTCCCTGGGGTTAGGGGGGGCGATAGGTGCGTTCGCGGTGGTGACCCAGACCGAAATCCTCCTGATCATCATCGGTGGGATCTTCGTGATCGAGGCGCTTTCGGTCCTGATCCAGGTGTTCAGCTTCCGGACTTTCGGCCGTCGGGTCCTGATGATGGCCCCGCTCCACCACCACTTCGAGATGATGGCCTGGTCCGAGACCAAGGTGATGCTGCGGTTCTGGATCATCGCGGCGGTCTGTGGTGGGGTCGGCTTCGCCCTTTACCAGCAGTCGATCTGAGCACCGCTCCCCGGGTGAAGGGATGCCCCGACCCGCGTAGAAGGTGGCTCGGTGGAGACCGTCCACCCATCGAGGGGCCGACCCCCGCTTCCGGACGGGCCCTTCCTGGTGGTGGGCCTCGCACGTTCGGGTGTCTCAGCAGCCCGGGCCCTGGCCTTTCGCGGTGAGCAGGTAACGGGGGTGGATGCCGGACACCCATCGGATCTCACCGGACTCGACGATGCGAGCGTCCCCTATTTCCTCGATGAAGAGGGTCAGGATCGGCTGGATGGCGTCCGGACCGTCGTAAAGAGTCCCGGGGTGCCACAGGACGCAGCCGTGGTCTCGGAGGCACGAACCCGGGGCATCGAGGTGATCGGTGAGCTCGAGCTCGGCTGGCGGATGGTCGAGGCCCCATTCCTCGCAGTGACAGGCACCAACGGAAAGACCACTACGACCGAGCTGGCGGCCCACCTGTTCAGGGCTGCCGGTCGCCCGGTCGAAGCGGTCGGCAACGTCGGCAAACCCCTGACTGCGCTCGCGATCGAGTCCGAACCGAATGCGACCGTCGTATGTGAGTGTTCGAGCTTCCAGCTCGAGGACACCTCCGCCTTTGCACCGGAGTGCGCCGTCTTCCTCAACCTCGCGCCCGACCACCTCGATCGCTACACCGACTTCGACGCCTACGGCAAGGCGAAGCTGAGGATCTTCCGCAACCAGGTCGAGGGCGACCTCGCCGTCTTGAACCTCGGCGAACGGTGGCTTGCCGACCAGGAGATCCCGGGTGCCGCCCGGAGGGTCGGTTTCCTCCCGCCGGGCGAGGGCGACGGTAATGGCGTGGCCGACGTGAGGGTGGCGGGTGGCGAGATCGAAGTCGAGGGCCGCCCACTCCTGCCGGTCGATGAGGTCGGCCTGATCGGGCCACACAACGTCGCCAACGCGATGGCAGCGGCAGCGGCCACCCTCGGCTTTGGACTTCCCGAAGAGTCGGTCGCCGAGGGCCTGGCCGGGTTCACCGGCGTGGCCCACAGGCTCGAACCGGTCGGTGAGCTCGACGGGGTTCTGTGGGTCAATGATTCGAAGGCGACCAACGTGACCGCCACTCTCACCGCCCTCGCCTCCTGTTCGGGTGGGATCCGGCTGATCCTCGGCGGCCGTGGCAAGGGAGAGGACTACGCGGCCCTGGCCGATCCGGTGGCGGAGTCCTGCATCGCCGTCTACCTGGTCGGTGAGAACGCCGACGAGATCGGCTCCGCACTCGGGGCGAGCGGCGTCGAGCTGGTCAGGAGCGGTGACCTCCCGGCCGCGGTCGATGCGGCCGCCCGAACCTCCCGGCCCGGGGAAACCGTTCTCCTATCCCCGGCAGCGGCCAGCTTCGACCAGTTCAGGGACTTCGAAGAGCGCGGCGACAGGTTCAGGAGCCTGGTGGAGGCACTCGATGCCTCGTAGGGCAAGAACCTCTCGCAGGGCCCGCAAATCGGAGGCCCAGCCGGCCCTCCGACCCCGCCGGAAGCGACGGGGTCCCCGGAAGAAGGAGGACACCCCGGTCGAGTACGGGATCCTCCTGACGGCGACGATGATCCTCTTCGCGCTCGGCGCGGTGATGGTCTTCTCCGCCTCGTCCACCCGGACGATCCTCGACGATGGCGGGCTCGCCGACAGCGCCTCGTACTTCAGGATGACCCTGATAGCCGGGGCACTCGGATTCGTGGCCCTCGCCTGGGCATCCCGGACGACCCTCGACCGGATCCGCTCGATCACTCCGGCCTTCGTGGGGGTCACTTTCTTCCTGTTGCTGGTGGTCCTGGTCGCCGGTCGGGAGGTCAATGGCACGACTGGCTGGCTGGTTGCCGGACCGGTGACGATTCAGCCGGCCGAGTTCCTGAAACCGGCAGTGATCCTCTACGGGGCCTACCTCTTCGCGGACCGTCCCGAACGAGTCGAGTCGATCCGGGACATGGCTCCCTACCTCGGGCTGGTCGGAATGGGGGCACTCCTGGTGGTCATCCAGCCGGACTTCGGCAGCGCGATAATCGTCGTCGGTGCCGGACTGATCACCCTCTTCGTCGCTGGAGCGCGGATGCGAGAGCTCGGGCTGATCATGGCCCCGGTCGCCGTCCTCGGACTCCTGGTCACCCTGATCAGCCCCGAACGCAGCGAGCGGATCCTCACCTTCCTCAACCCGGGAGCCGACCCATCGGGTGCCGGCTACCAGGTGCTCCAGGCCGAGATCGCGATCGGGTCCGGGGGCATCGGGGGGGTTGGGGTCGGCAACAGCATCCAGAAGGCGCTCTACCTGCCGGAGGCCCACACCGACATGATCCTCGCGGTGATCGGCGAGGAGCTCGGCCTGATCGGGATCACCGTTCTGATCGCCGTCTTCGGCGCCGTTGCCTTCGCCGGATTTCGGATCGCACGTGAGGCCCGGGATTCGTACGGCCGTATCCTCGCCGGGGCGCTGACCGGCCTGGTGGTCGCCCAGGCCGCTCTCAACATGTACGCGGTAATGGGACTGGCACCCCGTACGGGCGTTCCGCTGCCGCTCGTCTCCTACGGGAACAACAGCTTGATCCTCACTCTCTTCGCAGTCGGGCTGATGCTGAATGTGGCCAAGGGAGGGGCGTTGTCGAGGCGGCCCCGACAGGCCGGGGGACCCGGTGCGAAACTGAGGGTGATCGAAGGTGATGGAGAGCGAACGAACGAACTCGGAGCGAGGATCCGGCGGGTGCCGCGTCCTGATCGCGGCCGGCGGCACGGCCGGGCACGTCGTGCCCGCCCTGGCCGTGGCTGAGGTCCTGGCGGCGGACGGTTGCGAAGTCTCGTTTGCGGGGGCCCGCGGCCGGACCGAGGCCGACCTGGTGCCGGAGGCCGGTTACCGGATCGAGTTGCTCGACCTGTCGGGGATCGATCGCAGGAACCCGGCCAAGGCGGCCCGGGCACTCTTCCTGGCCGCTCGGGCCCTGCCTGAAGCCGGTCGACTCCTCGACCGGACGAAGCCATCGGTGGTGGTCGGTGGGGGCGGCTTCGTCGCCGGGCCAGTGGGACTGGCCGCTGCCCGCAGGGGCATTCCCCTCGTCCTGACCGAGGCCGACCGCAGGCTCGGGCTGGCAAACCGACTGCTTCGCCGGAGGGCGACCGCCCTCTGCCTGGCTTTCCCGATCGAAGGCATCGAAGGACGCGGGGTCGAGGTCACTGGCCGTCCGGTCGAGCGATCGGTGATCGAGGGCGATCGGGTTGCCGCGAGGCGGCGATTTGGAATCGCCCCGGAGAGGAGCTGTCTCCTCGTGACCGGGGGGAGCTTGGGGGCCCTTTCGATCAACACCGCCGCAGTCCAGGCCTTCGGAGAGGCATCCGCGCGTGATTTCGACGTGATCCACATAACCGGTCGGCGTGACCATTCGGAAGTCGAGGCCCTGCTCGAGCGGGTCGGCGATTCGACCGGCTACCACCTGCTCGAGTACGAGCCAAACCTTGGCGACTCCCTGGCCGCCTCGGACCTCGCCCTCTCGCGCTCCGGTGGCTCGGTCTTCGAGCTGGCCGCCACCGGCAAGCCGGCGATCCTCATCCCGTACCCGCACGCCTCGGCCGACCACCAGACGGCCAATGCCATGTGGATGGAGGAAGCCGGCGCAGCCATCGTTCTCTCCGACGGGGACTTGACCCCAGAGCTGATCGCCGGGTCTGTCAGCGGACTCTTCGGTGACCCGAGCCGACTCGAAGAAATGTCGGAGGCCGCCCGCTCGCTGGCCCGGCCGGACGCGGCCGAGCGTGTTGCCCGGGCGGTCGAACGGTCGGCATCGAAGGGCCGTTCATGAGCGGGGGCTGGGCCGACCGGAAGATCCATTTCGTGGGTGCCGGCGGGGCCGGGATGAGTGGCCTTGCCCTGGCGGTACTCGAGCTCGGGGCATCGGTCACCGGTTCCGACCGCGACCGCTCCTCCTACCTTGAGAGGCTCGAGGGCGCGGGGATCGAGATCGCGGTCGGCCACGATGCGGCCAACGTTCCCGATGGGGCCGAGGTCGTCCTCTCCTCGGCGATCGGTGAGGACAACCCGGAAGTTGTCGGGGCCCGGGACGCCGGGCTGCGGATCCTCCATCGATCCGAACTCCTCGCCGAGGCCTGCCAGGGCCGCCAGGTCGTCGCGATTGCCGGGACCCACGGCAAGACGACGACGACCGCGATGGTCGCCTGGGCCCTTCGATCCCTGGGGATCGACTCGGCCTTCTTCGTCGGGGGCGAGGTCCCCGACCTTGGGCCGGGCGGCACACCGACCAACGCTTCGTGGAGCAGCGAAGGACCGGTGGTGGTCGAGGCGGACGAGAGCGACGGCAGTTTCCTCAGGCTGGATCCAGCGGTGGCGGTGGTGACCAACCTCGAGATGGACCACCACGCCAACTGGGACGGGATGGCGGCCCTCCGCAGGGCGTTCGCCGAGTTCGTGACCGGGGTAGGAACGGTCGTGCTGCCCGAGGCAGACCCGGCCACCGCCTTCCTCGACGGAATGGCCTCCGAGACCGTCACATTCAACCTCGAGGGTCCGGGGCCGGAAGCCCTGGCCCTCAAGGTGCCGGGCAGGCACAATCTGCTCGATGCCCGTGCAGCCCTCGCCGCACTCCAGGCAATCGGGGTCGAGTCCGAGGGCGCCGCGGCGGCTTTGGCCGACTTTCCCGGGGTCTCCCGCCGCCTCGAGTTCAGGGGCGAGATGGGTGGTATCCCGGTCTATGACGACTACGCCCACCACCCGACCGAGGTGAGGGCGACGATCGAGGCCCTGCGGGAGATCGCGCCCGGCCGGGTTCTGGCCGTCTTCCAGCCACACCTCTATTCCCGGACCCAGGCCCTGGCGCCCGAGTTCGGTGAGGCGCTGGCCGGTGCCGATCGGGTCGTGGTGACTGACGTCTACCCGGCCCGGGAAGTCCCGGAAGGGGCCCTTGCCGGGGTGAGTGGACTGGACATCCTCCGTGAGACGACCGACCGGAACGGCGGACGCGGGGCCTGGTGGGCTCCGGACCTGGCAGCTGCCGACCGGGCCGTCCGGAGCATCGCCGAGCAGGGCGACCTGGTGGTGACGATCGGAGCCGGTGACGTTTCGGGACTGGCCGGGCGCCTCGTGACCGAAGGGGACGAGGGGTCATGAGCTCGTCCGGGGATCGGCACCTCCCGACCGGGGTCGAGGCGAACCGGCCCCTTGCCAGGTTCACCACGGTTAGAACCGGTGGTACGGCCGACTTCCTGGCGCAGCCTGGGACGACCGCGGACCTGGTCGAGGTGCTCGGTTGGGCAAGGGAGGAAGGACTCGTAGTCGGACTGATCGGCTCCGGTTCGAACCTTCTCGTCGCAGACGACGGATTCCGGGGCCTGGCGATCAAGCTCGACGGCGATTTCTCGACGATCGAGAGGGAGGGGGAGGTGGTCTCGCTCGGTGGGGCGGTGCGCCTGCCCTCGGCCGCCGCCAAGACGGCCGCCTGGGGCCTGGCCGGCCTCGAGTTCGGGGTCCATATCCCCGGTACG